>CAMNYG010000194.1 GCA_946570335.1 uncultured Dietzia sp.
CCTGGCCGAGCAGGTCTCGGGGGCCGGCGCCGCGGCGGGGGAGCGATGGTGGCGCCTGCCGCTGCCCGACGACCTGCGGTCCGCGGTCCGCTCGGATATCGCCGATCTCAAGCAGGCACCCAAGGGCCCGGGTGCGATCACCGCGGCACTGTTCCTCGAGGGGTTCGTCGACGGAAAGCCCTGGGCGCATCTGGATATCGCGGGCCCGGCGCGGTCCCCGGAGGAGATCGACGAGGTCGGCCCGGTGGCGACCGGATTCGCCACGCGGACCCTGCTCGGACTGCTTCGGGATCTCGCGGTCCGGCCGCGCGCGTGACCGGGCACCCGGGGGCGCTGGAGCGCGCGGTTCCGCTGCTGCGGTGCCCGCAGTGCACGGAGCCTGTCGCAGCCCACACGAACACGCCGTCCCCTGGCGTCGCGGGCCCTCGCGGCGCCCGTGACCCGGGAGCAGGCATCACCGGGATCCGCTGCGCTGCCGGACACTCCTTCGACAGGGCACGGCACGGCTATCTCACGCTCTTCGGCCCACGTGGTCGGCGATTCCCCGGGGACACCACCGATCAAATTCTCGCGCGGGAGCGGGTACAGGGCTGCGGGGTGTTCGACACGGTGGCCGCGGTGCTCACCGGGATCGCCCGCGAGCAGTTCGTCGGGACCGTCCGCCCGGTCGGTACCCCGGCCGACAGTCGGCTGGCCGGCCCGGGCGGCAGCAGGGTTGACAGTCCGACTGCCGGTCCGGCCGGTTCTCGGACCGTGGGCTCCGGCCCGGTGGTCCTGGACGTGGGGGCCGGGACCGGCTTCTACCTCCGACGCGTCCTCGACGGGGTCCGAGCGGTGGGCGGACCGGGTCGAGCCGTTGGCGCACAGTCGCCGCTGGGTATCGGCACGGAGCTCTCCGTCGCCGCCGCGCGCCGCCTGGCCAAGACGGATCCCGACGCGGTGGCCCTGGTCACGGATACCTGGGACGCGCTGCCGCTGGCCGACGAGTCGGTGGATCTGGTCCAGGTGGTGTTCGCGCCGCGGAACGTCTCGGAGTTCGCCCGGATACTGCGACCCGGCGGAATCCTCGTCGTGGCAGGGCCCGGGCCGGGGCACCTGGAACCTCTGCGTTCGGATGTCGGGATGCTCACCGCCGAACCGGACAAGGCCGACCGGCTCGAATCCGGGCTCGCCGGGTCTTTCACTCCCGGCCGGGCCCACGTGGTGGACGAGTCCGTGCGGGTGTCCGGCGCGGTGGCCACCGACCTCGCGCTCATGGGACCCAGTGGCGTCCACCTGGACCGGGGAGACCTCGAACGTTCCCTCGGCTCGGCCGACCGCGAGATTCGCGTGCACGTGGAGGTGCGTACGTTCCGCCCGGCCCGGTAGCCGCACGCCCGGAAGGCCCGGCCCGGTGACGCGCCGGGTCAGCGTAGTAGCGAGGTGTAGAGCTGGTGGGTCTGCTCGGCTATCACGTGCCACGAGAACCGGGTGCGGGCCCGCTCCTGCCCCGCCCGTCCGTATCGGGTCGCCTTGGCGTCATCCGAGACCAACTCGTTGACCGCCGCCGCGATCCCGGCCTCGAACGCCGCGGGATCGTTCGCGTCGTAGTGGACGAGGGTTCCGGTCTCGCCGTCCACGACGACCTCCGGTATCCCGCCCACGTCGGAGGCGACCACCGCGGTCTCGCATGCCATGGCCTCGAGGTTGACGATGCCCAGCGGCTCGTAGACGGACGGACACGCGAACACCGACGCGGCGGAGAGGATCTCGATCACCTCGTGTCGCGGCAGCATGTCCCGCAACCAGAACACCCCCTCGCGGCCGGCTCGCAGTTCGGCGACGAGCGATTCCATCTCGGCGGCGATCTCAGGGGTGTCCGGGGCCCCGGCGCACAGCACGAGCTGGGCGTCCGGGTGGAAGTCACGGGCGGCTCGCACCAGGTGAGGTACGCCCTTCTGCCGGGTGATGCGGCCGACGAACGCCACGATCGGCCGGTCAGGGTCCACGCCGTGACGACGCAGCACCGAGTTCTCGGGCGTGTACGGCTCGACGGGCGACCACACCGAGGTGTCGATCCCGTTGAGGATCACGTGGACACGGGCCGGGTCGATCTCCGGGTAGACGCGGAGGATCTCGTCCTTCATCCGGTCGCTCACGGCCACCACCGCGTCGGCGTTCGCGAATGCATTGCGTTCGGACCACGACGACACCCGGTACCCGCCGCCCAGCTGCTCGGCCTTCCACGGGCGGCTCGGTTCCAGCGAGTGCGCCGACACGACGTGCGGGATCCCGTACAGCTCACCGGCGAGGTGCCCGGCCAGCCCGGTGTACCAGGTGTGGGAGTGCACGAGGTCGGCGTGCTCGGCCCCGAGGCACATCCTCAGGCCCGCAGACAGGGTCTGGATCGCCGGGTTGGCACCCGCCCCGAGCCCCGGGTCGGGCCGGAATGCCCGGGCGGTGTCCCTGTCCGCACCCATACACAGCACATCCACGTCGCAGAGCGGTCGTAGCGTCGCCACCAGTTCGGTGACGTGGACGCCCGCCCCGCCGTAGACCTCCGGCGGGTACTCCCTCGTCATCATCGCTACTCGCACAGTCGTCAACCTAGCCGCTCCACGGCTTTCCCGGAGTGGCCCCGGTGAACACCGCACGTCCGTGAGATGGAGGATCGGTACGAAGCGGGGGCAATGCCCTCGTTGCCCGGTGCGGAGGCCGTGATGTAGTTACGGTGGGGGAGTGAGGAGCCAGCCGCACGTCCTAGCACTCGTCCTCGCCGGGGGCGAGGGTAAGCGCCTCTTCCCGCTCACCGCGGACCGGGCGAAGCCCGCAGTGCCGTTCGGGGGGTCGTACCGGCTCATCGATTTCGTGTTGAGCAACCTGGTCAACGCCGGATTCATGCGGATCTGCGTTCTCACCCAGTACAAGTCGCACTCACTGGACCGTCACATCTCCCAGGTCTGGCATATGAGCGGGATGGGCGGGGAGTACATCACCCCGGTGCCCGCACAGCAGCGGCTCGGCCCGCGCTGGTACACGGGTTCGGCGGACGCCATCCTGCAGTCGTTGAATCTGGTGTACGACGAGCGACCGGACCACATCATGGTGTTCGGTGCCGACCACGTGTACCGCATGGATCCCCGGCAGATGCTCGACCATCACATCGCCACCGGTGCCGCGGTGACCGTGGCGGGGATCCGGGTGCCGCGCAGCGAGGCGTTCGCGTTCGGCTGCATCGATGCCGGGGAGGACGACCTCATCCGCGGCTGGGTGGAAAAGCCCGCCGACCCACCCGGAACACCGGACGATCCGGACGCGACGTTCGCCTCCATGGGCAACTACATCTTCACCACCGACGCGCTCATCGAGGGGCTGAAGGCCGACGCGGAGAAGCCCGATTCCTCACACGACATGGGCGGGGACATCATCCCGGCACTCGTGGAGCAGGGACGCGCGTACGTGTACGACTTCGCGCGCAACATCGTGCCGGGCGAGACCGAGCGGGACCGCGGCTACTGGCGTGACGTGGGCACGATCGACGCGTTCTACGACGCCCACATGGATCTGGTGTCCGTGCATCCGGTCTTCAACCTCTACAACTCCCTGTGGCCGATCCGGACCCAACAGGACAACCTCCCGCCGGCGAAGTTCGTCAAGGGGGGGATGGCGCAGGAATCCATGGTCGGGGCAGGCAGCATCATCTCGGCGGGGACGGTGCGCAATTCCGTGGTGGCCAACAACGTTCTCGTCGAGGACGGCGCGGTGGTCGAGGGCAGTGTCCTCCTTCCCGGTGCACGTATCGGGCGGGGTGCCGTCGTCCGCAAGGCGATCGTCGACAAGAACAGTCACATCGGCGACGGAGACCTCATCGGGGTGGACCACGAGCGCGACAGTCGTCGCTTCCCGATCAGCGCTGGTGGCGTGGTGAGTGTGGCCAAGAACTCCGTCACCTCGCTGCCGAACTAGGCGGCTCGGTCCGTGCAGGCCGCCCGGCGCACTGTCCGTACCCGGAAAGCCCCGCGGGGGAGGGGACGAGTCCTTCCGAGCGGGATCAGAGGGTGACGACAGTGAGTCCGGAACCCACCGGGAGAACTGTGACATGGGCGTGCCCGGGCAGCTCCGCGTCCTCGGGAAGGGGCGCGTGTTCCCCGATCAGGACCAGTGCCCCGCCCGTGCGCAGCAGCTGGTGGGAGCGGGAGACGACCCGGGACACCGAGTGGGTCGGAACATCTGCCACCACCAGGTCGTAGGCGCCGTCGGCCAGCTTGTCGGCGACCTCCAGCGGCCGGGCCGCGATGTAGCGCGCGGCCGAGGACGGATGCCCCGCCGCACGAACCGAGGCACGG
>CAMNYG010000195.1 GCA_946570335.1 uncultured Dietzia sp.
CGCCGACGGCGACCGACCACTTGCGGCGGCGGCCTCCTGTTCCTCCCGGGCACGGCGCCGCGCCGCGCGGCCACTGAGCACGGTGTCGTCGGTGATACGAGGGATCTCGCCGGTGAGCTCGGAGACACTCACCCCACCCTCGTCAGCCCTGCGGCGTCTGCGCCCCGAGGGCGCGTCCTGCTGCTCCGCGCCCATGCGCTTGAGCAGCTCCGCCACGGTGATCTGTTGACCGTCAGAATCCTCGGCCATCGTCAGCTCCCCTTCCCGTCGCCGCCCACGTCTCGGTCGAGACGCTGCAGAATGAGCCCCTCACGTAGAGCCCACGGACAGATTTTCACACTTTCCAGTCCCAATGCACGCATAGACGCCTCCGCAACCAGTGCGCCGGCGACCACCTGGTACGAACGATCAGAGCTGACACCCTCCAACTCTGCCCTGTCCGCCGCGGTCATGCGTGAGATGAACGCGATCACCTGGCGCAGACCGGCCGCGGTGAGAACCCTTTCCACCCGCGGCCCCTCCGACGACGGTGCGGCACCCGTCAGGCGCGCCAGCATGCGGAACGTCTTGGAGGTGGCACACGCCAGATCCGGATCGCCGGCCGCGCGCAACTCCCTGGCCGGACCATCCAGCTCCGCATCGATGTAGTCACGCAACTGGTTGATGCGTTTACGCTCCGGCGGGTCCGTCTTGAACCAGTCGTGGGTCAGCCGGCCCGCACCGAGCTGCAGACTGAACGCGCGCTCGGGAAGCTCGTCCTCGCCGCTGGTCAACTCGAGCGACCCGCCCCCGATGTCGAGGTTGATGATCCGGCCCGCGCTCCAGCCGTACCAGCGGCGCGCGGCCAGGAACGTCATGCGCGCCTCGTCCTCACCGGAGAGCACCCGCAGCTCGACGCCCGTCTCCTCGGCGACCCGCGCCAGCACCTCGTCCGAGTTGGCCGCGTCGCGCACCGCGGAGGTGGCCAGCGCCATGATCTCCTTGCACTTGGTGGCCTTGGCCAGATCCGCGGCCTCGGCCACCGCGTCGATCAGGCGGGTGATTCCGGTCTTGGAGATGTTGTTCTTGTCATCCAGATACTGGATGAGGCGCAGTCGGGTCTTGGAGTCGTTCATGGGTGTGGGGTGACCACCACGGTGCGCGTCGACGACGACGAAGTGGACCGTGTTACTCCCGACGTCCAGGACACCTAATCTCACACGACCACCCTAAACGGTCTACGGTCGCAGGTTGTGACCGCCACCGAACCTTCTCCAACCCCGGGCACCCCCTCGCCCGAGGTCCCCTTGGACTTCCCGCGCGAGTGGTACAGCTTTCCCGATCCCACGAACGACGAGCATCTCATCTCGGTCGACATGACGTGGCTCCTGTCGACGTGGACATGCGTGTTCGGGACCCCCGCCTGCCACGGCATCGACGCCGCGCAGCCCGAGTCCGGCTGCTGCACACACGGCGCGTTCATCAGCGACTCCGAGGACCGCGAACGGCTGACCGTCAACGTCTCCCGGCTGGCGCCCGGCGAGTGGCAGCACCGCGACGCCGCGTTCGCGGCGGCCGAGTCCGACGACGACGACCACGAGGCGTGGCTCGAGATGGACGAATTGACCGGCGAGGACGGCGAGATGGAGCCCGCTCTGCGCACCCGCAGGTACAAGGGACGGTGCGTGTTCTTCAACGACCCCGGCTGGCCGGCCGGCTCCGGATGCGCCCTGCACCACATGGCCGTGCGAACCGGCCGTCCCCTGACCGAATCCAAGCCGGACGTGTGCTGGCAGCTGCCGATCCACGTCACGCACGAGTGGGAGGAACGCGCCGACGAGGTGGAGATCCTCCACACGCGTGTGGGCGAGTACGACCGCCGCGGCTGGGGGCCCGGGGGCCTCGATCTGGACTGGTACTGCACCGGCTCACCCGAGGCGCACGTGGGCGCCGACCCGGTCTACATCTCGCTGCGTGACGAGTTGGTCGAACTACTCGGTGAGCAACAATACGAGGTGCTGGCCGCAGCCTGCCGGCGGCGGCGCCAGCTGGGCATCGTGGCCGTGCACCCCGCGACCGAGCGAGCCTGCGGGTCCTGACGGCCCCGGCACACACGCCCGCTACCCGGACTCCTGATCCGCTGCGTCCACGGGGGCAGCGGATCCGCGGTCCGGGTAGCAGACCTCGGGAAGGGTGGGCCGGTGCTGCTCAGGCCTCGAACTTGTAGCCCAGCCCGCGGACCGTCACCAGGTGCACCGGCTTGCTCGGGTCCTCCTCGAGCTTCGAGCGCAGACGCTTGACGTGCACATCGAGGGTCTTGGTGTCGCCGACGTAATCCGATCCCCACACGCGGTCGATGAGCTGGCCGCGGGTGAGCACCCGGCCGGAATTACGCAACAGGTACTCGAGCAGGTCGAACTCCTTGAGCGGGAGCGTCACGGCCGTCCCTCGCACCGCCACCGTGTGGCGCTCGATGTCCATGCGGACCGGGCCGGACTCGAGGACACCGATCTCCTCGGCCTCCTCCGCCTCCTTGTCGGCACCGCGACGCAGGACCGCCCGGATCCGCGCGATGAGCTCGCGGGCCGAATAGGGCTTGGTCACGTAGTCGTCGGCGCCCAACTCCAGGCCCACTACCTTGTCGATCTCGCTGTCGCGGGCGGTCACCATGATGACCGGCACGCTGGAGGTCACCCGTAGCCTTTTGCACACGTCCGTCCCGGACATCCCCGGCAGCATGAGGTCCAGCAACACGAGGTCTGCGCCCTCGGCGTCGAAACGCTCCAGCGCGGTCGGACCGTCGCCGGCGATGGTGACGTCGAAGCCCTCCTTGCGGAGGAGAAATGCCAGCGGATCCGCCAGCGAGTCCTCGTCCTCCACGATCAGCACCCTGGTCACGGCACCTGGTCCTCTCCTTGTTTGACGTGCTCCGTGGCGGGAGAGTCCCCGCCGGCATCCGGCTCCACATGGGCCGGGAGTTCGAGGGTGAAGGTGGACCCGGTTCCGGGTCGGCTCCACAGTGTCACGACGCCGTTGTGGTTCTGGGCGACGTGCTTGACGATCGCCAGCCCCAGACCGGTGCCACCGGTGGCGCGCGAGCGTGCCTTGTCGACACGGAAGAACCGCTCGAAGACACGGGCCTGGTGCTCGGGGGCGATCCCGATCCCCCGGTCGGTGACCCGCAGCATCACGGTGTCCCCGCTGATGCCCCGGGTGATCGAGACCGGCGTGTGCTCGGGCGAGTAGTTGATGGCGTTGAAGATGAGGTTGGCCAGGGCGGTGACGAGCAGGGTCCAGTCGCCCTTGACCTCCAACCCGGACGGCGGGTCGGTGATGAGCTCGATCCCCGCGTTCTCCGCTGCCCCCGCAGCTCTCCGCAGCGCCTCGTCCACCACGTCATCCACGTCCACCGGCTCCGGATCGCGGATCCGCTCGGCGCCCTGCAGCCGCGACAATTCGATCAGCTCGGTGACCATCTTGCCCAGCCGCTGCGCCTCGTCCACGACGCGACCGCCGAAGTACTCGACCGAATCCGGGTCGTCCTTGGACTCCAGCAGCGCCTCGGCGAGAACGGCCATCGCCCCCACCGGGGTCTTGAGCTCGTGGGAGATGTTGGCCACGAAGTCCCGGCGGGCGGCCTCCATGCGGCGGTGCTCCGAGTCGTCGTCGGCGAAGACCACGACGAACTGCTCCCCGTGGCCCTGCAGTATCTCGCTGCGGCCGCTCACCGACGGGATGCGACGACGACCCGAGACGATCTTGGCCGGAAGGTCGAACGCGGCGGGCTGGTCATCGACGAACGTCGCGTGCGCCGCCTGCCAGACCGGCTCGATCAGGAGACGGTCCTCGACGATCCCCAGCTCGGCTGCCCGGCGGTTGAAGAGCACCACGTCCTGGTGGCGGTCGACCACCGCCAACGCGTTCGGGGACTGCTGATACACCGCCCGGAGGACATCGAGCCTCGACGGCCCGGCCTGCTCGGAACGCTTCCTGTCTGCTCGCGCATTGATCGCGGGGATGACGAAACCGCCCACGACGAAGCCGATGACCCCGGCGACGATCGCGAGGAATATCCCCAGACTGACCTGCACGCCCCAGATTCTACGGCCCGGGCACCCGGCCCGGAAAAGCACAACCCCCCGTCCACCTGCGCGAAGTTCGCAGATAGACGGGGGTTTACGGCTCGTTCACCGGGCCTTCACCTCATGCGTGGGCCGCGGCCCTGTCGGCGTGTCGCCCGCGCGAGGGCCGGCCCGGAGGCGCCGGGGCTACTTCCCGCCCTGGCTGGCGACGGCGGCGGGCCCGGCGGCAGCGGGCTCCGGGTCGAGGTAGGTGCCGCCC
>CAMNYG010000196.1 GCA_946570335.1 uncultured Dietzia sp.
CGCCCGTATGACGAGCTGAACCAGATCGTGCTGCATCTCGGGAACGGGGCCTCGGCGTCGGCGATCGAGGCCGGTCGCGCGGCGGACACGTCCATGGGGCTGACGCCGCTTGAGGGCCTGGTCATGGGCACCCGCCCCGGCGATCTCGATCCGGGACTGATCATCCACCTCATCCGCGACCGCGGTATGGCTCCGGAGGATGTCTCGACTCTGCTCAACCGCCGGTCCGGGCTGGAGGGACTGGCGGGTGCGCGTGACTTCCGCGAGTTGCTCGCCGGGGTCGACGACGACGACGAGGCCGCCACACTCGCCTACGACGTGGTGATCCATCGCCTGCGTCGCTATATCGGCGGCTACTGGGCGGTGCTCGGGCGGGTCGATGCGATCACGTTCACCGCCGGGGTGGGCGAGAACGTCGCTCGCCTGCGGGCCGACGCGGTGGCCACACTCGGCGGCTGGGGTGTGGAGATCGATCCCGAGGCCAACGAGAACGGCTCGGGTGAGCGTCTCATCTCCACGCCGGACAGCCGGGTGAAGGTGCTCGTCGTGCCCACGGATGAGGAGCTCGCGATCGCCCGCGCGTGCGATGTGGTGCTGGGACTGGGGCCGGCCGACTGAGCGGCGTGGAAGGCCGACCGGGCCTCCTCGCGACCCTCGCCGGTCCGGCCGCGCCCCTGGAAGCCGGGGCCGGCCGCGTCCTTCGGGGCCGGCCTTACCGCGCCCCCCGGAGCCGGCCTGCCGCGACGCTAGAACCGCGCCCCTAGAACAGGGTGCGTGGCCGGATGCTGTTGGCCTGGTCGACGAGCCGGAAACGCTGTTGCCTCGTCTCGGTGGACCGGGCCAGCGTCCGCAGGACGGTCTCGGCGCCGGTGCGCAGCCCGAACTCGGTGAACGGCACGCCACGCATGAGCGGCGACGGCGAGGGTTCGTTCCCGGGCAGCTTGATCCACTCCAGGGCGGTGGTGAGTACGGTGAGCCGGATCTGGAACGCACGGTGTTCACCGGCGGGCAAGTTGGTCACCCGCCTGGCGGCCTCCCGCAGATGTGATTCCTCGGTCTCCTCCAGTGGTCGGCCCTGGCACAGCAGGAGGATCGCGGTGAGGTTCGCGAGTGAGGAGTAGCGCGAGTTGGGCGGGACGCGGTCCAGCTCGGTGATGGCGGCTGTCACCTCGCCGCGTCGTTGTAGTTGGCGGGCCAGGCCGAACGCCGAGCTGATGACGGAGCGGTCCACCGACCACACTGTCCGGTAGAAGTGCTCGCTGGAGCGGGCCCAGCGGTTCCTGTCGCCCTCGGGGCACACGTCGAGGATCAGTTCGGCGGTGGCGGCCAGCGCCAGCTTGGGGCCGTTCTCTCCCGGCATCGCGGACAGGACCTGCTGGAACTTGGGGTATGCGCCCACGGGGTCGCCCTTGAGGAGCGCGATCACACCGTCGTACCAGACCAGTCGCCACTCTGAGCGCCGCCGGTGCGAGTTCTCGTCCAGTAGTGCCTCGGCGGCCGCAAGGTCTCCGATCTCCAGGTAGGCGCGGGTCAGGGACATGATCACGCCGATGCTCTCGCTGGCCTCGGAGTCCTTGTCCGAGTACAGGTCGAGCAGGGTGTCTATCCGTTGCTCGACGGAGGTGTACGAGGTGGCGGCGAGGATTCGGCTCGCGGGGTCGGAGGCCTCCATGAGTGGCACGGGCAGTGCGTCGACGAGCTCGGCACCGGTGAGAGTGGTGTCGCGGGCGTGGCCGTCGACGAGGAAGTCGGTGGGCTCGACGGTGTACAGGGTGCCGAAGGTCGACCGCTGGGGTGAGAACACCTGCGAGAACGCCGGGTGCGGCACGCCGGTACGCAGCGCGAGCACCTCGCGGAGCACGCCCATGAGCTGCCCGGCCATGCCGGTGGCGCTGCGGAACCGCATGTCCGGGTCTTCGTTGGTGGAGCGCAGGATGAACCGGTACAGCGAGTCGTACCGGCTGAACACGGGCTCCTCGACGGGGGAGGGGATGCCGTCGGCGTACCGTCCGTCAACCACCGGCAGGCGGACGATGAGCGAGGCGAGGGTGCGGCCGACGGTGTAGAGGTCGGAGGCGATGGTGGGGCCGGTCTCGGGGATCTCGGGTGCCTGGAAGCCGGGGGTGCCGTAGATGTGTCCGTAGTCGCCGACGCCGGAGACCGCGCCCATGTCGATCAGCTTGACGTGGTCCTCGGTGAGCATGATGTTCTCGGGCTTGAGGTCGTTGTAGACGAGCCCCACCGAGTGCAGGTAGGAGAGGGCCTGGAGGACTTCGAGGACATACGCGATGGCCTTCTCCACCGGTAGCACCCGGCCCGGCGCCGCCCGTCGCACGTCCCGCAGGCTGGGCCCGCCGACGTACTCCATGACGATGTAGCCCCCGTGCGAGGGCGAGGTAGCCCAGTCGTCGTGGATGAAATTGTAGATTCGCACGATCGACGGGTGGGACAGTTCGGCCAGGATCTCCCGCTCGGCCACGGCTACTTCCTGCGCCTCGGCCTGGTCGGCGTGCAACAGGCCCTTGAGCACCACCCAGCGGTCGGACACATTGTGGTCCACGGCCAGGTAGATCCAGCCCATCCCGCCGTGGGCCAGGGCGCCGCGGACCTCGTACTGGTCGGCCACCACGTCGCCGGGTGCCAGTTCGGGCCGGGGCAGCCGTCCGTTCGAGGCGGCGCACTCGGCTTCGATCTCCTCGGGCGCGAGCATGGCAGAGGTGGGGTCGACGGGGATGATGTACGGCAGGTCCACCAGGCCCTCGGCGGCCAGGCTGGGCTTGTCCTCGGGCTTGTCCGGGTGGCGCAGCCGGAACGGCGTGGAACTCCCGCGGTCGCCGGTGGTGGACTCGCCGGTGCGGCCGAGCGGCGGGGCGCCGGGAACTGCTTCGGTGGGGGATTCCGGGTCGGTGTCGGTGTCGGCGTCGGAGGCGCGCGCGGCGGCGGGGTCGGTTTCCTCCAGGAACCCCGTCATGGACACCGCGCCGGTGACATCGAACGCACCGGTCGAGGGCATCGCTCCGGTGTGCTCCATCCCGCCCGTGGACTGCATGGTGCCTGTGTGCTCCATGCCGCCCGTGGACTGCATGGTGCCGGTTCCCCGCATCGCGCCGGTGTGCTCCAGCTCGCCGGTGCTCTCGATCGGCCCCGTGACCTTCCCTGACCCCGTGACACCCCCCGACCCCGTGGCGTCGACGGGCCCGGTGACCCTGACCGCCTCGGTTCGCAGCGTGGCCTGGGTCCCGACGACGGGCTCGTCGTCCTCCGGAGTGTCAGCCCACTTCCGATAACTCATCGCGGCGGCTCCGGAATGTAGGTCGGTGCCGGCATGCCGGGGCTCGGCCCCAGCCCGGACAGCCACGTCGAGTACATCCGGTTCCACGTGCCGTCGCCACGGATCCGCTCCAGCGTCGAATTGACCTGCCTCACCAGCCCATCGGTGTTGTTGCGTGGTGTGGACTTGGCGATGCCCACCCCGTACGGCTCGGCGCCCAGCTGCGGTCCGACGATCTCCAGGTACGGGTCCTGCGCGGTGATGCCCACGAGGATCGCGTCGTCGGTGGTGATGGCGTCCACCTGGTTCTGCTGGATCGCCACCAGACAGTCCGCCCACGTGTTGACCGACAGCACCGTGATCCGGTCCAATTCCTCCCACAGGCGGGCTGCCGACGTGGTGCCGGAGGCGACGCACACGCGCTTGCCCTCCAAGTCCTCGATCTCCTCGATCCCGGACCCGCGCACCGCCAGAACGCGCTGGTAAGCCTGATAATACGGCACCGAGAAGGTGACCCGCTCCCGCCGCTCACAGGTGATGGACATGGACCGGATCACCAGGTCCACCTGGTCGTTCTCCAACGCCTCGATTCGGTTGGCGGAGGTGAGTGACCGAAACTCCACGGCGTCGGGGTCGCCGAAGATGTCGTCGGCGATCTCGCGGGCCAGGTCCACGTCGAAGCCGGTCAGCTCGCCGGTGCCGGGGTCGCGGAAGGAGAACAGGTTGGAGCCCTGGTCCAGGCCCACGATCAGCCGGCCGCGGTCGAGGATCTTGGGGACGCGGTCCTCGGGTTCCGCGTCGTCGGGGCGCAGGCTCGGCAGCGGATCGCAGGACTCGTCCTGCGACGGCATGCTCTCCGGGAGCCCGGTACTGATCACGGCCCCCGCGGGCAGCGGCATCACCGCGTCGACCTCGGGAATCCCCGCGTCGCCCGATTCGATCGACGTCGAGTCCGCGGCGCTGTCGGGGACGCCGGACTCGTCGTCGTCGACACCACAGGCGCTTGTCATCACCAGGGCCGCCACCAGCGCGCCCCCGGCCAGGAC
>CAMNYG010000197.1 GCA_946570335.1 uncultured Dietzia sp.
CCAGCTGGAACCACACCTGAGCCGAACCGGGCCGGGGACGCGGGAGAGTTAGGCCACATTTCCTTGCACGAGCGTGCAATCATGCAGTGTTCGTGCAAAACTCCTCGGGTCAGCACGTCCCCCGACCCGAGGATCCTGCAGCATGGCGACATTTCTCTACCGCATCGGACGATCAGCCTATCTGCACCGGTGGAGGTTCATCGCCGCCTGGCTGCTGCTGATCATCGGCGTCGGTACCGCGTCCGCCGCACTGTCGCAGCAGACGAGCACCACCTTCTCCATCCCCGGGCTCGAGTCCATCGAGACACAGGAGGAGATGCAGGAGCGGTTCGCCGGTTCCGGGGACCAACTGCAGGCGCCCACGGGCACCATCGTCATCCAGGCGCCCGAGGGCAAGACGCTCACCGACCCCGAGGTGAGCGAGGACGTGGACGCCTTCCTCGCCGACGTCCGTGAACTCGACTACCTCACCGCGACGGACGCGATCGTCAACCCCGTCCTGGCGGCCGGGGGGATGACGCAGCAGATGACGGAGGCCAAGGCCGCGCAAGGGCTCCCGCCCGAGCAGATCGACGCCGACATCGCGGCCCTGAGCCCGCTGAGCGGGGACGAGACGACCGGCACCGTCCAGGTCGAGTTCGCAGCAGAGAGCACGATGGAGGTCGAGTCCGCCGACCAGGAGGACTTCGCCGATCTCGTCGCCGAGCACCAGGACGCGCTCACCATCGGCTACTCCGGCAACGCGTTCCAGATGAACGAGATCAGCGCCACCGGCGAGATCATCGGCATCGCTGTCGCCGCGGTCATCCTCACCCTGACCTTCGGCTCCCTGATCGCGGCCGGCATGCCGCTGCTCACCGGTGTGACCGGCGTGGGGATCGGCATCGCGGGCATCTTCGCGGCCACCCGGTTCACCGACACCATCAACACCATGACGCCGACGCTGGCGTCCATGATCGGTCTCGCTGTCGGCATCGACTACGCCCTGTTCATCGTCTCGCGCTACCGCACCGAACTGGTCAAGTACATCGGTGGCAACGACCTCGAGCCGCGAGAACTCGCCGCCAAGCTCAAGGAGATCGACTTCCGCCAGCGGGCCCACCTCGCCGGACTCGCCGTCGGCAAGGCCGGTTCCGCGGTGGTCTTCGCCGGACTGACCGTGCTCATCGCGCTGGCCGCGCTGTCGATCATCAACATCCCGTTCCTCACGGCGATGGCACTGTCCGCCGCCGCCACCGTCGCGATCGCGGTCCTCGTCGCCATCACCCTCCTCCCGGCCGTCCTCGGCGCCTTCGGCACCAAGGTGTTCGGCGCCCGCATCGGGGGCGTCAAGGCCCCCGACCCGGAGGACGAGAAGCCGACGATGGGCCTCAAGTGGGTCCGCCGGGTGCGCGCGCACCCGATCCTCATCGGCGCGGCGAGCATCGTCCTGCTGGCCCTGCTGGCGCTGCCCGCCATGAACCTGCGCCTGGCCATGCCCTCGGACGGCACCATGGCCCCCGACACACCCAACCGGATCGCCTACGACATCACCGCGGAGAAATTCGGCCCGGGACGCAACGCCCCGATGATCGCCTTCGTCGACACCCTCGCGGTTCCGGAGGAGGAGCGGCCCGCGGCGTGGGCCGCCGCCGCGATGGACATCCAGTCGATCGACGGCGTGAGCAATGCCCAGATCATCGAGTCGAACGAGGCCGGTGACGCGGCACAGGTGCTCATCACCCCCGAGTACGGTGCCACCGACGAGCGTGCCGCGGACGTCCTGGAGAGCATCCGCGGCGGAGTCGGTGACTTCGAGGCGCAGACCGGCGGTACCTACTCGGTCACCGGCGTCACCCCGATCTACGAGGACATCTCCGAACGGCTCTCCGAGGTCCTGCTCCCCTACGTCGGCATCGTGCTCGCACTCGCGTTCGTGCTGCTCATGCTCGTCTTCCGGTCCATCTGGGTACCGCTGATCGCCGCACTGGGCTTCGGCCTGTCGGTGGCGGCCACCTTCGGTCTCACGGTCGCGATCTGGCAGGAGGGCTGGCTCGGGATCATCTCCGATCCGCAGCCGGTCATCAGCTTCCTGCCGATCATCCTCATCGGCATCGTGTTCGGCCTGGCCATGGACTACCAGGTCTTCCTGGTCACCCGGATGCGCGAGGGCTGGGTCCACGGCAAGACCGCACACAACGCGGTGTCCAACGGGTTCAAGCATGGCGCCCGTGTGGTCACCGCGGCCGCACTGATCATGATCAGCGTCTTTGCCGCCTTCATGACGATCGACGAGCAGTTCATCAAGGTGATGGGCTTCGCCCTGGCGGTCGCCGTGTTCTTCGACGCCTTCATCGTCCGCATGACCATCATCCCGGCCGTGATGTTCCTGCTCGGCGAGAACGCCTGGAAGATCCCTCGCTGGCTCGATCGGATCCTGCCCACCGTCGACGTCGAGGGCTCGGCCCTGGAAGAGAAGGACGACGACGACAACGTCGCCGGTGGACCGGAGGAGCCCCGGGACGCCGTCGCCGCCGGTCGACATTCGTCCAAGACGGTGGCCGACCAGTCCCCCGCCGCCGGGAAGCATGAGGACCGTGGCGAGACCTCCGACGGGGGCGCCGGGAGCCGGCAGCGTGACTAGTCTGCGCGAGCGCAAGAAGGCCGACACCCGGACACGGCTCTCGGTGGCGGCGGTGGAACTCCTCGTCGGCCATGGCGTGGAGGGGGCCACCGTCGCCGCCATCGCCGAGCGGGCCGGCGTCTCCACGCGGACGTTCCACAACTACTTCGCCCGCCGCGAGGACGCGTTCCTGCACTTCGTCCGCGAACAGGTCGCGCAGTGGGCGGAGCAGGTGAAGAACGCACCCTCTGACATGTCCGCGCTGCGCATCCTCCACGGCATCCTCAAGGAGGCCTACACCCGGCCGGCGGACGACATCGTCGCTCTCGGCAACCTCGTGGTCCTCGGTGAACGGATCGGGTTCCTCCTGGGCCCGGAGAGGCGACCCGACATCGAGGACGTCCTCGGTCCCCTGTACGAGGCGGTCCGTCAGCGTGTGGAGAACGGCACCGAGTTCCGTGCCCGGCTCACGGTTGATCTGAGTATGGCCGCCAGTGGCGCCGCGCTGAGAAAGCACGCTAAACGGCACCGCGAGGGCGACCCCGCCCTGGCCGATCTGCTCGACGAGGCCTTCGAGGTGCTCGAGCGCGGAGTCGACAGCTAGCCCCGAGGAGGTTCGGGCGCCCGCAAGAGCGGCCGGCCCGCAGGGAGCGGCCACACGTCACCGCGCGCCCGTCCTCCCCGTCGGCCCAACGAGAAGAGCGTCCCGCGCACATGCCTCTCGGGCGATGTGCGCGGAACGCTCTTGGCGACGCTCGAATGCTACTTGACCAGCAGCTCCGCGATCTGGATGGTGTTGAGCGCCGCACCCTTACGCAGGTTGTCGCCCGAGACCACCAGGCTCAGGCCCTTGTTGCCCTCGATCGACTGATCCTGACGGATGCGGCCGACCAGCGACTCGTCCGTCCCGGCCGCCTCGAGCGGGGTCGGCACGTCCACGACCTTCACCCCCGGCGCCTCCGCCAGCAGCGCGCGCGCCTGCTCGGGCGTGATGTCCTTGTCGAACTCCGCGGTGATGGTCAGCGTGTGGCCCGTGTACACCGGCACGCGCACGCACGTCCCCGCCACACGCAGCTCCGGGATGTCGAGGATCTTGCGCGATTCGTTGCGCAGCTTCTGCTCCTCGTCGGTCTCCTCTGAACCGTCGTCCACGATCGCACCCGCCATGGGCAGGACGTTGAACGCGATCGGGGCCACGTACGGCCCGTTCTCCCCGGCCTGCAGCGCGCCACCGTCGTGCACCAGCTCGTGCCCCGCGCCCACATTGTTGGTGACCTGCTCGTTGAGCGCGTCCACGCCGGCCAGACCCGAACCCGACACCGCCTGGTACGTCGACACCACGAGCCGCTTCAGACCCGCCGCGTCGTGCAGCACCTTGAGCACCGGCATCGCGGCCATGGTGGTGCAGTTCGGGTTGGCGATGATCCCCTTGGGAGGATTCTGCGCCGCGTCCGGGTTCACCTCGGAGACCACGAGGGGAACCTCCGGGTCCTTGCGCCAGGCGCTCGAATTGTCGACGACCACGGCGCCCGCCGCCGCGAAACGAGGCGCCTGCTCCTTGGACATCGTGCCGCCCGCGGAGAAGAGAGCGATGTCGATACCCTTGAGCTCCTCATCGGTGGTGGCCGCGGTGTCCTCCACCACGATGTCCTCACCCCGGAACTCCAGCGTGGTGCCGGC
>CAMNYG010000198.1 GCA_946570335.1 uncultured Dietzia sp.
CGACTGCGCGCCGAGGTCGCCGGCCTGGAGGCGCGCGGATACACCCCGATCGGCAATGCCCTGCGCGCCGCTGCGGACGAGCTGTCCCCCGACGCGTCCGAGCGGTCGATCGTAGTGGTCTCCGACGGCAACGACACGTGTGCGCCCCCGCCCCCGTGCGAGGTGGCCGCCGACCTCGCCGACGAGGGTGTGGGGCTGGCCGTGCACGTGGTGGGGTTCCGCGCTGATGAGGCAACGCGCACCGAACTCGAGTGCATCGCCGGCGCGACGGGCGGCACCTACCGCCAGGCCGACGACGCCGCCGCGCTCAGCGAGTCCCTGAACTTCCTGGCCCAGCGCGCGATCGTCGGATACGAGACGGCCGGCACCGAGTTCGAGTTCGCCGACTCACCGGGCGATGCCCTCTACGTCGGTCAAGGGCTCTACCAGACCACACTGGAGACCTCGACCGGGCTCAGGGCCTCCGACGCGCCGGAGCGGTACATCCGCCTCGCCGTCCCCGAGGGGCACCGGGCGATCGTGGCCCTCACGGCGCTGCCCCGCATCGACCTGGGGCAGGCGTCCGGCGGACAGGGCCTCAACGTCCGCCTGGCCGCGCAGAACGAGTCCGGCTCCGACTGTTCGACGGACACCGCGTCGGCGCAGACCTCGGGAGGCGGGTTCGAGCCCCCGGAGTCGACGGTCGTCGAGTTCGCCGACCAGCAGGCGGGGGATGCCTGCGACGCCGCACAGTGGGTCCTCGCCGCGCAGGTCCACTCCGCCGGGCGAGGGGACTCCGAGGAGGTCGAGTTGGAGATGTCCGTCCAGTTCGAGCCGCTGCCCGGGAACGAGGCCGGCACCTGGCCCGAGGGCCATCCCGGCAGCACCCCGGACCCGGCCCCGGTGGACCTCGCCGACCCGCAGCCGGTGGTCGGCGGGAACAGCTTCACAGGTGCGGCCCCGATCTCCGAAGGCTCGTACTCGGACGCGATCGTGCCCGGCGAGTTCCGCTACTACCGCTTCCCCGTGGAGTGGGGGCAGCGGCCGGTGGTGACCATGCGGACGGGCCCGTCTGTCACCGAGAGCCTCGACAAGATGTACGCCACTGTCTACGGGCCGGTGCGGCATGAGCTCGCCGGCGGGTACGAGGGCTTCTACGAGGATCCCGGCGAGCTGACGATCGCCGCGGACCGCCCGATCCATTTCCGCAACCGGGACGCGAATGTCGGCGGCGCGTCCTCGGCCATCGCCGGCGAGCACTACGTGGCGGTGTCGATGAACGTGTCCGGCTCCGGCGCGCTCGGCGTGGAGCAGCCGTTCGAGATCGGGGTCCGCCTCGATGGATCGCCCGGGTCGGGACTGGAGTGGGAGCCGGTGAACGATCCGGGGCCGACGCCGTCGTCGTCGCCGATCGGGACGGGTGACGACGCGCCGGACGGCGAGGCGACCGGGGGAGAGGGCGACGACGACGAGGATTCCTCCCTCGTGGCCGCGCCGGATGAGGACTCCGTGCTGCCCGGTTGGGCGCTTCCCGCCGGAATCGGGGTGGTGTTGCTGGTCCTCGCGGGACTCGGGCTGTGGTTCTTCAGCCGAGGCAGGTCCCGCTGACCCGGTCCACCGAGCTCACGGCCGCCCATGGTGCCGGTAATGCCTCTCGGGGTTACCTGTGACGGTCCTCGGGCGGAGGTGCTGCACCGGCTCCCGTGTGGTCGATGGCTACGATGTCGGCCGTGAGTCTTACTGTGTCGACCGTCAACGTCAACGGGATCCGCGCCGCCGTCAAGCAGCGGTCGGAGACCAACCTCGGATTCCTACCCTGGTTGGAGTCGAGCGGCGCGGACATCGTCGCGCTGCAGGAGGTTCGTGCCGACGAGGACCAGACCCGCAAGGCTCTCGCGCCCGCGCTGGACGCGGGATGGCACCTCATCGGGTCGCCCTCCTCGCTCAAGGGCCGCGCCGGGGTCGCGATTCTCTCCCGGCAGGAGCCGACCGAGGTGCGCGTCGGCCACGGGGATCCCGAGTTCGCCGAGTCCGGCCGCTACATCGAGGCCGAGTATCCGGGTGCGGTGGACGGCGAGACGGTCACCGTCGCGAGTCTGTACCTGCCGTCCGGCACGGCCGGCACGCCCAAGCAGGACGAGAAGGACCGCTTCCTCGGCACGTTCCGTAAGTTCCTCACCGAGCGCGCCGCGGCCATCGGCGCCCGCGATGGTCACGAGATGATCATCTGCGGCGACTGGAACATCGCCCACCGCGAGGAAGACCTGAAGAACCACAAGGGCAATCACAAGAACTCGGGCTTCCTGCCCCACGAGCGCGAGTGGATGACCGATGTGTTCGCCGACGGCAGCGGCTGGACCGACATCGTGCGCCACCGCCGCCCCGACGAGGTGGGCCCGTACTCGTGGTGGTCCCAGCGCGGCAAGGCGTTCGACAACAACGCGGGCTGGCGCATCGACTACCACGTGGTGACCGACGGACTAGTGGATCGTGCGGTCTCCGACTGGGTGGATCGCGCCAGCGCCTACGACATGCGCTGGTCCGACCACGCGCCGGTGACGGTCGTCTACGAGTAGGTCGCGAGCCGCGCCGCCGTCTTCCCGTCGGGCGGCAGTGTGGCCGCGTTTGTGCATCTCTTCCGGGGTTGTGCATCCCCTCGGTTGTCGGTGGCTGGGGTTATGCATCGATTCGGTTGCGATGATGATGCGTATCCGCATGGGGTTGTGTAGCCGCGCTGGGTTGTGCATCTTTTCCGGGGTTGTGCATCCCCTTGGTCGTTGGTGGCTGGGGTTGTGCTTCGAATCGGTTGCGATGATGATGCGCATCCCATCGGGCGAATTCATTGCCTGGCCGCATGACGAAGTTCGCCACGGCCGTACGCCCCGATCGCACGACTCTCGTCGAGTTTCTGCGGCCACCCCTCCGGATTGTGCCGATCACCCGGACTCTGCCGATCACCCGACTGCGCGCATCGGCCAGGCCAGACGGACCCCGAGAAGCAGTGGGGGAGCTGAGAGCTGATTACGTACGTGGTGGTCGGGTATCGATCACGTCGGTGAACGCGTGGTACCGCTCCGGCCAGGCCAGATCGGCGTCGGCTCCGGCCCGGCTCGATGACGGCTCTGGGCTCACCAGCCGATCGACGTCCGGGATCAGCGCGCCGGGCGGGACTCGCAGTCCGAGCGCCAGGCGGTACACCGTGTCGAGTCGGGGATTGGCGGGCGTGCCGCGGTGGTGCGCGTTCGTCTCGATGGCGGAGATGATGTTGCGGCTCACCCCGGATGCTTCGGCCAGTTGCTCTTGCGTGAGGTCCCGGTGATGGCGCAGGTCGCGGATCCGGTCGCCGAAGGCGAGCCCGTAGCTACGCCAGTTGAGACCCTCATGGGGAGCTCTGGGGATGGTGCATGAGTAGGTGACATCTGATCTGGCTTGTCCTGCGGGGCGGGCCTGGAAGGGTGGCGGATCAGGCAGCAGGGGCACAAGTACGCGATCTACTGCCCGTGCGGCTCCGAAGGGGCATTCATCACCTTGCCGGGTACTCCGCGAAACGCAGGCGCATCGGCCAAGGCGATACGCAGGAAAGCCCAACGCTGCCCGGAGCGCCACGAACTCATGTGACCAGTGCCGTTTCCAATTGACAACAGGGCTGGCGTGAGGCACATTAGGGGCATGTCCACGACAGACTTTGAGATCGCGTTTCTCATCCCTGAGCTCACCGACGCGTTCGATCCGCGCGTGACCCAGGTTGAGGAGGCAATGGACATCGTCGTCTCATCCCACAGCGGAGTGTCCGTAGCAACCGTGATCGCGACCGGCAGTGACGCCGTGGCCGCGGGACGTGCGGCCTCGGCGACCCTCTCCGCCTGCGGACTGCCTCCGAAGCGAACCTACCCAGACCTTGTCAGTCGGCAGGACATCGCCGACCGTCTCGACGTCTCACGGCAGGCGGTGGGGAACTGGGTGCGCGGCGAGCGTCACCAGGAGTACCCATTTCCTGCCCCGGCCAACCTGGTCGCCGGTGGCGTGTGGCTGTGGGGCGACATCGCCGAGTGGCTTCGTCGCACAGGGAGTGATTCTGACGATGTCGGGTACCCGACGCTGCAGGACCACGCCCGTCTGGATGAATTCCTGGCAGCAGCACCAGAGGCTGTCGCAGCGCCGCGAACGGGTCGCATCGGACAGCTTCGAAGCGTCGGCAGCGTCTCGGCCCGTGTCGGCTTCAGTTCGCTGACTCCGGGTGCGTCGGCCTCGTCGGTCGACGGTGGCTACCTGGTCCTGTGCCGGGAATCCGCGTGGCC
>CAMNYG010000199.1 GCA_946570335.1 uncultured Dietzia sp.
GACGCGGGTGTCGCCGGACACCACCGACGCGCTCGCCGGTTTCTCGTGGCCGCGCCACATGGGGGTGCCCCGCGCGGTGGCAGGCGTCTTCGACCTCGGTCCCACCGCCGTGTCCTCGACGGGGATCACGGTGCTGGTGCTCATCGGCCTCGTGGTGGCGGTGACCTACCCAAGGTGGCGGCGACCGCTCGTGGCGATGGTGGCCACGCTGGTCATCTACGGGACGCTCTACGTTCTCGCCGCCGCGGTCGAGGGCGACTGGGTGCGGATGTTCACCGGCTACTGGTGGGACGACGCCTACCGCTTCGCCTCACTACTGGTGCTGCCGACGGCGGTGCTCGCCGGTGCCGGTGCGCGGGCACTGATCCCCAGGGGTTCGCTCCGTCGACCGGCGGCCCGGACCGGTGTCGCGGTGGCGGCGGTGTGCGCGCTCGCGGTGGTGTCCGGGCAGGCGGTCCTCGCGCGTGACCTGCGGGTCTGGGGCTTCGACGACGGCCCGGCGGTCAACGCGCTGGAACGTGAGGTGCTGGACCTTCTCGCGGAACGGTACGACGGTGGGGTGGTTCTGAACGATCCGTTCGACGGCACCGGGTGGGTGTACGCGCTGCACGGGGTGCCGGTCGTGTTCGGTGCGCCGCTGGCCGACTACCCGGTGGCCCAGGTCGGCGCCGACCGGATGACGCTCTACACCTCGATCAACCGGTACGGCTTCGACCCGTCGATCACCTACGAGGTGCAGCGGCAGGACGTGCGGTGGGTCGTGGTGGGTACCGGGGTCGTGGGTGGCCCGGGCCGGCCCGGCGGTTTCATCGGCCTGCACCTCAACCCCAATCTGCGCCTGGTCGCGGAGAACGAGGGCTCCCGCCTCTACGAGGTTCTGCCGGTGCCCGCGGACCATCCGCCGCTGCTGCCCCCGCCGGGGATCCCCCCGATGACGCCACCCGAGCAGCCGCCGAACACCGACTCACCGGTCGTCGACGCGGTCCCGGTCGCGCCGGGGACTAACCTGGGCGGCACCGGATAACCGATCTACAGGAGCGCATCGCCCCATGGACGCCACCACCGTGACCGCCGCAGGTGCCGACGCAGGCCCCGCCGGCACCGACCGCGACCTGCTCCTGCAGCGCACCCTGTTCTCGGGCCCACGCAAGTGGGTCAACGACGACCTCTACTCGCGCGTGATCCGCGGCGTCGTGGTCCGCAGCCGCACCGAGTTGCGGCTCGAGCCGGGTGCGGTGGTCGACACCAACAGCTACTTCGGTCGTTTCGAGGCCTCGTATTGGCAGCGGTGGACTTCCGTCACCGAGCTGTCGGTGCGGGTGTCGATCGAATCCGCCGGCCGGGTGGACGTGCTGGTGCGGGCCTCCGATATCGGCTCGCATGTGCGCACGGTCGACATGGTCCACCACTCCGGTGACGGTATGGCGGTGCTGCACGTGCCGGTGGACACCTTCACCGACGGCGGTGCGATGTGGCTGGAGTTCCACGCCGTGGACGCCGCGGCGACCGTGTCGGAGGTGACGTGGAGTACGACGACGACGAGGCCGGTCCGTCGAGCCGCCGTGGCCATCTGCACGTTCAACCGCGCCGACGACTGCGCGGCGACCGTCGCCTCGCTGGCCTCCGATCCGTTGGTGGCGGACCTGATCGACGACCTCTACGTCACCGACCAGGGAACCGACCTGGTCCGGACCCGTGAGGCTTTCGCGCATGCCGCCGGGGAGTTCGGCGACCGGCTGCACTACCTGCGCCAACCCAACCTCGGTGGCGCCGGCGGGTTCAGCCGCGGCATGTTCGAGGCCACCGCGCCGGATGTTCCCGGTCCGGTCGACGTACTGCTCATGGATGACGACGTGCGGGTCGAGCCGGAGACGGTGCTGCGCCTGTTCGCGTTCGCGGCGGTGACACGCGAGCCGATGCTCGTCGGTGCGCAGATGATGTACCTGTTCAACCCGGACTACCTGCTGGTCTCCGCCGAGCGCACGCATCTGCCGGAACTCAAGGGGGGCCTGGACGCGGACGAGTTCGCGCTGCGTGACGAGTCGGTGGTGGAGAACTGTCAGGAGCGGCGGATCGATGCGGAGTACAACGCCTGGTGGTCCTGCGTCGTCCCCGGAGAGGCGGTGGAGCGGGTCGGCCTGCCGATGCCGTACTTCTTCCAGTGGGACGACATCGAGTACGGTCTGCGCTGCCGTCAGGCCGGGATGCCCACGTGCACCCTGCAGGGCGCGGCCGTGTGGCACGCCGACTTCTACTGGAAGGACGGCGACGACTTCGGCCAGTTCTTCTCGCAGCGGAATTCGCTGGTCACGGCTTCGATCCGGCAGGGGCTGGATCCGAAGGACATGGCCAAGAACCTCGGCCGTAGTGTCCTGCGCGCGATCGTGGCCATGCAGTACGGGCTGGCGGCCACGCGGATGCGGGGGATTGAGGCGTTCCTCGACGGCCCCGATGGTGCGAACGGCGTCGGCGACGGCGGCCAGCGGGCACTCGCCGCGATCCGCGAGGAACGCGCGGGCTACCCGGAGACCGCCAAGTTGGGCGTCGAGGCGCTGCCGCCCGAGATCACCGTCGAGCGCAAGGTCGGTATCCCTCGCGAGGACCGCGAGGACCAGGTGTTGGCCAAGCGGCTGCTCGTGCAGAAGCTCGGCCGACAGCGTAGGGGGATCGTGGCGATCCCGTACGAGGACGCCGCCTGGTGGCACGTGTCGCTGTTCGACGAGGTGTACGTGACTGACGCGTCGCAGACCGGTGTCCATCACCGGAAGGTGGATCCGGCCCGTGCCTCCGAGCTCCAGAAGCGGCTGGTGGCGCTGCTCGCGCGTTTCCTCCGCGAGGCGCCGGCCGCGCAGGAGCGTTGGCGGCGGGCGCAGGCGGAGCTGACTACTCGCGAGAACTGGGCGCGCCTCTACGGCCTGTGAGCCGAGCCCGCCAGCCCGCCAGCCCGCCGAGCACCCGGACCCAGGACCCCCTGGCGTTGGCGTCGAGTCGTTCCGTGCAGTGTTTGCCCAGGTACTCGCGCCGGATTGGCTGACGCTGTGACTCAACGTGCGGCGCCGCGAATGTGAATTCCACATTTGCCGGTTATCCACAGAGCACGCTGTCGGAGCGCACTTTTCCGCCGGGGTGCCCGCGTTGGTGTCGGCAGAGTGGGCGCCATGAACTCACCTGCAACGAATCGGATGTCTGTCGTACCGCCGCACCAGCAGCCAGTCGCCTCGGCCGCCGCCACGACCACCCCGGAGATCCCCACCGGGTTGCCGCCGGGACCGCTCACCTCGGCAGAGCTCGCTGAGCACGTGTCGGAGCCCTCGGTCAAGGAGTACTATCGCCGCATCTGGCGCGGCATGTACCGACGCGCGGACCAGCCTGACGACCTGTTGACCCGCAGCCGTGCTCTGGCCCGCACGTTCCCGGAGGGTGTCCTGCGCGGGCGAAGCGCGGCGTTGCTCTGGGGCGACGATTCCGTGCCCGCGGACGCACTGCCCGAAATCTGGCTTCCGGCCACCCGCAAAGCCCGTGAGGGTCGGGTTTATCGATACGGCACGCTGCCGGGGCACGCCATGACCGAGATCGACGGACTGCGGGTCACCACACCGCTGCGGACCTGCCGGGATCTGGCGGTGGATCTTGATCTGGAGGACGCAGTGGTCTCGGTGGAGCGGCTGTGCGCGAAGGTGGCGGAGCTACCTGCCCAGCTCAAGGCCGCGATCGAGCATCCGAGCGGAAGAGGGGCCCACCGATTCGCGAAGGTCGTTCGCACATGCGATCCGGGGTCGTTCTCGGCCCTGTCGACCCGGGCACGACTGCTGCTCGCCGACGCGGATTGCGGCGACTTCCGCCACGGCCGTCGAGTGGTGTTGGGTTCCGGCACCATCGAGTTGCCTCTGGCTGATACCGCCGCACGGTGCGTGGTGTTCACCTCTGCCACCCGGGCGCGCCGGGACAGGACCGCCATCCGCCACCAGTCGCTGCTCCAGAGCGCCGGCTGGACGGTGATCATCGTCCGTGAGCGAGGTCCCGCCGCGGTGAGGCCACGCATCTCCGGATCCGCCGCCGATCCGGTTCCCGTCCCGCGAGTTCATCAGACCGGCGAGCTCGGCATTGATCCGGGCACGTGTTCGGACAGGCTGCAGGGGGCGGGGCAGGTGGCCGTCCCTCGCCGTGCCGCCGGTCTGCTGGCGGCACGGTGGCCGGCTACCGAGTTGCGACTGCCGGCCCATCGGTCTCGGGCAGACGACCCGCACGGCCTGTGGGGCCCGGCC
>CAMNYG010000200.1 GCA_946570335.1 uncultured Dietzia sp.
AGAGCCTGCTGGTCGACGGACGAGCGGATGTCGTGTTCCTCGGCCGCGCCGCCCTGCGCGAGCCGGCGTGGCCGCAGCGGGCCGCCGCCGAACTGGGACTGGACTGGCGCGACGCCCCGTACCCTCCGCAGTACACGCGCGGGAAGTGGGACTGAGCTACAGGTCCAGCTCGACGTCCGAGGAGGCCAGTGTGTTACAGACCGTGATGCGCTCCTGCTGCACGCCCAGTTTGGTCGTGACGCACGCCTTGCACAGTCCCCGCTCGCAGCCGGTGGGCACCGGGATCCCGGCGCGGACGGCGGCCTCGAGCAGGGTTGTAGCGCCGTCGATCTCCACCGCGGTGCCGGTGCGGGCGAACCGGACGGTGTAGCGGCTGCCGTCGTCGGCGGGTCGGTCCAGCTCGGGCGCGGTGAACGACTCGGCGTGGAACCGCTCGGCCGGCTGACCCAGGTCGCGTAGCCAGCCACGGGCCAGGTCGATCACCGCCGCCGGGGCGCACACGAACGTCTCGCGCTCGGTCAGGTCCGGCACCAGCTCGGCCAGCAAATCCGGGCCGAGCCGGCCGGTGCGCAGGTCGTCGCGGTCGGACGGGGTGTCGGTGAACAGGTGCAGCGTGATCCCGGCGTCGCGGGCCAGCTTGCGGAGCTCGGGCTCGAAGATGATCGAGCGCTCGTCGCGGTTGAAGTAGAGCAGCGTCGCGTCGGCCCCGCGGGCATCCCGGGCGAGGCGGCGCAGCAGTGCGATGATCGGCGTGATGCCCACGCCGCCCGCGATGTGCAGGGTGGGGGGCGGGCCTGTGGTGCCGGGCACGGGTCCTGCCAGCGCGAAGTCGCCGGTCGACTGCGGCACGCCCACGAGCGTCACGTAGGTCCCCGGCTTCAGGGTGTCGTTTAGCCGGTTGGAGACGCGGCCGTCGGCCACGCGCTTGACGCAGAACTCCAGGTCGGCCGCATCGGCCTGCTCGACCGAGTCGCGGACCAGGCTGTACTGGCGGACGAGTTCGGTGCGGCCGTCGTCGTCGACCTCTATCCGCACCGACACGTACGCGCCAGCATCCCACCGCACATCTTCCCACCCGCGCGGGCGGGCCAGGCGCACCGACAGGGCCTGCCCGTCGGCGACCGGCGTGGCCGAGATGACCCGCGCCGGCACGTTGTGGAACTGCGGCTTGTCCAGGTACGGCGACTCGGGCAGCTTCCGGTAGCGCAGCCCCGCCACGATGCGCCGCGCCAGGCCAGCCGGGTCGCGCAGCAGGTCGCCGGGCCGGGACAGTTCGCGCTCCCCGAACGGCACCGACAGGCCCGTGAGCGTCTTGGCGATGAGCGGCACGGTCTCCAGTAGCGGCGTCTCGTGGTACGGCAGACCGTGGCGCAGGGCGATCTCGCGGACCTCCGGCGCGATCTCGCGCTGCATCGACGGCGGCAGATCGGGGAACAGGTGATGCTCGATGTGCGTGTCCAGCCCGCCGTAGAAAATGCGCAGGTCGGGGCGGTTCTCGAACGGCACCTCCTCTTCCAGTAGCCGGGTCAGCGCGTCGTCCATCTGCGTACTGGGCAGGAAGTTTCGCGTCGCGCGGATCTGGCGCTCGTAGTACTGGTCGGCGGTCTCGTCGGGGCCGGGGTCGGTGAACAGTTCGAGCTCGCCGGCGTGGTGCTCGATGAACACCAGGAACAGCACCGACATGTAGCCGGTCACCCCACCGAGATAGTTCGCGGCGATCGTCGGCAGCGGCTTCCAGCCCTGACGGAACGGCTCGTCGACGAACCGGCGGCGCATGTCGGCACCCGCGATCCGGGCGGGGGAACGCAGCGTGTAGGAGCTGAAGAAGCGGTGGCCTTCCACCTTGCGCGCGATGTTGGACAGGAAGAACGGCGCCGCGAGAGGGGCCATGGCGGCGAGCACGGAAATCAGCGCGACCTGTCCGATGTGGTGCCCGTACCAGTCCTGGCCGGCGCTGCCGCGGAACAGGCTGTATCCCAGGTCGTGGTCGCGGCCGACGATGTTGGTGTTGGGGTGGTGGCCGACGTGGTGCATGGTCTTCCAGTGGTCGACGTCCACGTTGAAGTCCCAGTGGTAGCGGTCGGAGTGGTACTCGCCGCAGTCCGGCAGGTGGTCGTAGCTGCCGTGGATGATGTTGTGGCCCAGCTCGGAGAACTGCATGAGCCGGTACGCCATCTCCAGGGCGGTTGCGCGGCGGATCGCGCGGGGTCCTCCGTCGCGCAGCAGTTCGCGGCGGCGGGCGTCGATCGCCTCGCCGTAGGCGGTGACGTTGCGTATGTGTGCCAGGTCCTCGGCACCGACCGCGGCCTTGGCGCGGGCGTAGAGGGCGCCGAGCTCGGCCGCGAGCCCGGTGTCGGTGGCGGTGTCAGGGGAGCCGGCGAGTGTCATGACTGTGACCGTAACCACGCAACCGTGCCGGCGGAATGGCGCTTCCGGCCGGAAAATTGGCATTTCCGGACAGTCGGGTGGGTGGGTTGGTATTTTCGGGCGATGTGCGTATGGGCCGTGCCGCGCGGCACCGAGGGCGTGCGGATCATGGTGGAAGGCGCTGTGGCGCAGGGGATGACGACGACGAGGTGTCTCGCCGGCACCGGAATTCAGCCGCCCGATCTCGCGGATGAGAACGCCCAGATCTGGGCACATCAGGAGTTCGCGCTGATCCGCAATCTGCTGGCCGGACTCGGCGACGAGCCCGGGCTGGGAGTGCGCATCGGGGCGTACTCGACGATCGGCCGGACCGGCGTGATCGGATTCATGATGCTCGCCGGGCCCACAGTGCGGGCAGCGCTCGAGCGGGCGATCCCGTACCTCGCGCTGTCGCCCACGCACCTGCGGTTCTCGCTGGAGGAGGGCGACGGGGTCGTGTACGCGGTGGCCGCCGACGACGAGATCCCGCCCGACGTGCGCACCTTCGTGGTGGAGCGTGATCTCGCCGGGCTGGCGGTGGCGTTCCGGGGCGCCCAGATCGATCTGCACCTCGTGCGCATCGAGACCGCGCTGGGCCCCGGCAGCGCCGTGCTGTTGGCCGAGGCATGGGGACTCGAGCCGGCCGCGGTGGTGCCGCGCTGCGCGACCAACCGGCTGGTGATCCCTCGTGAGCGCATGGACGTACGACTACCGCAGGCGGATGAGAACACCGCGCGGCTGTTCGAGCAGCAGTGCCGAGACCTGCTGGAGGCGCGGATGGCGCGCGTCGGTGTGGCCGGGCAGGTCCGAAGTCGACTGCAGCACGGGCGCGACGAGTGGCCGTCGATGAACGAGGTCGCTGCGGACCTGCACCTCGATGAGCGCACGCTGCGCCGGCGGCTGACGGCGGAGGGCACCTCGTTCCGGCAGATTCTGGACGAGGTGCGGCACGGGCGGGCGCTCGAACTCCTGGGTCAGGGCGCGGCGGTGGCCGAGGTGGCACGCGAGCTCGGCTACTCGGAGACCGCGACGTTCACCAGGGCGTTCACCCGTTGGGAGGGCGTGCCGCCGAGTCGGGCGGGGGAGGGTGTGCGAAAAGTGGCCGGAGCCCACACCAGGGCGGAACCGGGATAGCGTCCATAAGGGGCGATCCTCGCCCGACCGTCGACCGAACCCGGAGGAGAACCGAGTTGAGCCTGTTCGAGACCCTGAAGACCCGCTGCGCCGCCGAGTGGGACGCCTACACCCGGCACGACTTCGTGGAGCAGCTCGGCGCCGGCACCCTGCCGCTTCCGGTCTTCCAGGACTATCTGATCCAGGACTTCCACTTCCTCGTCCAGTTCACCCGCGCCAACGCGCTGGCCACGTACAAGAGCCGCACCCTGGCCGACCTCAAGGCCGCGCACGCCGCGACCGGCGCGATCCTCGCCGAGACCGAGCTCCACCTGACGCTCACCGAGCGCTGGGGTATCCCGCGCACCGAGCTCGAGGCCGCAGCCGAGAAGCAGGCCACCGTCGCCTACACCCGTTACGTGCTGGACTCGGGGATGGCCGGGGACCTGCTCGACCTGAGCGTGGCGCTGGCACCATGCACGATCGGCTACGCGGAGATCGGTGCCAGGTTGCAGCCGCGGCTGACCGAGCACGGCGGCGAACACCCGTACCGCGAGTGGATCGGTGAGTACTCCGGCGACGAGTTCACCGCCGCCTCCCGCGCGGCGGTCGCCCAGCTCGACGCCCTGTCCGAAGGGGGACTCTCCGACCGTCGCCTGGACGAGCTCACCGAGGTGTTCCGCACGGCCACCCGGCTCGAGATCGACTTCTGGCAGCAGGCTCTGGACAGCG
>CAMNYG010000201.1 GCA_946570335.1 uncultured Dietzia sp.
GGAGGTCACCGAGTTCTTCGAGTCCACCAGGTCCGACATCACCGACCGCGTGGGCGACGTCGACCCGCAGAAGACCGTGTACTGGGAGTACGGCGACCCGTTCACCACCGCCGTACCGGGCACTTCCAACGACGGCTGGCACCAGATGATCGTCGCCGCCGGCGGCATCAACATGTTCGGCGACCCGAACCTGCAGGGCGACACAGTCGACCCGGAGCGCATCCTCGACGAAGACCCGGACCTCATCCTCAAGACCACTTCCGGCGGCGCGCTGAAGAACACCGGCGTCTACACCCCGCCCGCGGACGGCGAATTCGAGACGATCGGCGAGGAGATGGTGGCCCGGCCCGGCTGGTCCGACCTGCAGGCGGTGCGTGACGGCAACGTCCACATGATCACCGGTTTCGCCGGCGGCGGCCTGGGCAAGATCATCGGCTCGGTCTACCTGGCCAAGTGGCTCTACCCCGAGGAAATGGCCGACATCAACCCTGACGAGGTGTTCGCCGAGTGGCTCGACCTCCAGGGCGTCGACTTCGTCGAGGGCCACACCTACACGGTCCCCGCCGCCGGGTGACCGCGACCGTCTCCGCGCAGGGACGGGACGACACCGTGGGCCAGGTATCCGCACACGGGCGGGCCGCCGCCGACCGCCGGGTCATCCTCCGGACTCGACGGTCACGACGACTTGTCCTGGCGGTGTCGTGCGTGCTGGTCCTCGTGCTCTCGTGGGCGGGGGTCGTCAACGGCGTGACCGACATCAGTTCGGCGCGACTGCTGGCCACCCTCCTGCCCGGCGGCGATCGGCTGGCCACGCCACTGGACTGGAACGAGTGGGTCGCGGTGGTGCAGCTGCGACTGCCCCGGATCGCGATGGCCGTGGTCGCCGGTGTGGGGTTGGCCCTTGCCGGGGCAACGATGCAGATCATCACCGCCAACCCCATGGCCAGCCCGTTCACCACCGGCATTTCCAACGCGGCCGCCTTCGGTGCCTCCATCGCGATCATGGCGGGCCTGTCGCTCGGCGGCTCACGGACGCTGGGGACAATCGCCTTCGCGTTCATCGGCGCGGTGCTCTGCTCGCTGCTGGTGTTCGCGATCGCGGCTGTCACCCGCATGGGGCCCACGGCGATCATCCTCGCGGGAATCGCGTTGAGTTACCTGTTCTCGGCGTTGGCGGCGGGCCTGCAGTACGTGGCGGACGAGCAGCAGTTGTCCTCGATCATCCACTGGACGTTCGGCGACCTGGGCCGGGCCACCTGGCCCCAGATCGGCATCGCCGCCGGCGTGGTGTTCGCGGCGTCCCTGCACGCGCGGTTCAACTCGACGAACTACCAGCGCTTCGCCGCCGGCGACGATGTGGCCCGCTCACTCGGCGTGCAGGTGACGCGGCTGCGTCTGGAGACGGGACTGGCCATCACCCTGGTCGCAGCGACGGTGATCAGTGTGACCGGTGTGATCGGCTTCGTCGGGCTGGTCGCGCCGCACATCGCGTCGATGCTGGTGGGTGCGGACGAGCGCTACCGCCTCCCGCTCACTGCGACGGTCGGGGCGAGCGTGATCCTCGCTGCCGACCTGCTGGGCCGTCTGGTCCTCAGTCCGATCATCGTGCCGGTGGGGATCGTGGTCTCGCTCGTGGGCGTACCGGTCTTCCTGTGGTTGATCCTGCGTGAGGGGCGGTGGTCGCGGTGAGCGCGTTTCACGAGTCCGAGATGCTGCCGTCCGGCGCCGGACACCACGACGCCGCGCCGCCGGTCGACACAGACGGTCTCCACGTCCGTGGCCTGGCTGCGGCCCACCGCCGGCGATCCCGCCCGGTGATCGAGGGGGTCGACGTGGATGTGGGCCGCGGCGAGATCGTGGGTGTTCTCGGACCGAACGGTTGCGGCAAATCCACGTTCCTCAAGTCGCTGTGCGGGGTACTGCGCCCGACTGCCGGGACGATCACGGCGGACGGTGTGGATCTGCGTGCGGTCTCCCCTGCCCGGCGCGCGGAGGTGGTGGGGTATGTGCCACAGCACGACGATGGCGTCGGCCGGGCGTTGACCGTCGCCGACTCGATGAGCCTGGCTCTGGACCGGCGTCGCCTGGGGCCCGATGAAGTTCTCGAGCGGGTGTTGTCCATCGCCGACCGGCTAGGGCTGGCGGGGATGACCACGCGCCGCGCGCATCAGCTCAGCGGCGGGCAGCAGCAGCGGGTGCTCATCGGCCGGACTCTCGCGGCACGCACGCCGTACCTGTTGTTGGACGAGCCGGTTTCGGCCCTGGATCTGCGGTATCAGCTGGAGACCATGGAGCTCCTGGCCGAGCTCGTGCGCGAGAGACGGGTCGGTGCGCTGGTGGTTCTGCACGACCTCAACCTGGCCACCGCGTTCTGTGACCGGGTGGTGGTGATGGACGGCGGGCGGGTGATCGCGGAGGGACGACCGGACACCGTAGTGGACGCGACATTTGTAGAGGAACTGTACGGGCGTGTAGCCGACGTGGTGGACGTGGACGGCGCGCGCTACGTGGTGCCGGCCCGCCGGAACGGGGGAACGTGATGGTGGACGTGGCCGCGGTGATCGCGCGGGTCGACGCGTTGGGGGCACCGTTTCGCGTGCGAGCGGTCGTGGGCGCGCCGGACGCGGGGAACTCACCGTCGGTGGGTGCCTCGCCGGGGTTTCACGACGACGACACCGCGGTATTCTCCTCCACCTGGTTTGCCGCGGCCGAGTTGGCCGATCCGGCGTCGGGCGAGGCGCTGCGGATGGTTGGGACGCATGCCGCGTCGCGGGGGATGCCGGTCGGGCGGCACGCGGCGTCGCTGGCCTTCCAGCGGTATTGCCACCGGCTGTGCGGCGTTGCCGCGGCGTCGTGGCTGTTGGAGGACACGGCGCTCGATCTGCAGGCGAGGAATGTGTCGGTTCGGTTTGTCGAAGGTACGCCCGACCTGGTTGCTCTGGACCGGGCTGCGGGCACGGTCGGCGCCGGAGCAGACGAGCTCCTGGGCATCGTCCTCGACCATCATCTGCTCCCGCTGGCGCGAACGCTGGCCGGTGAGACGGGGCCGGGTCTGGGCAATCTCACGGGGAATATGGCGGCCGGGTTCGCCGGAGCACTGCGGATACTCTCTCGTCATCCGGAACTCGGGCTCGACGCATACGCTCTGCTGCCGCGGGCTCAGGAGCTGCTGAACACGAAGCCCGAGTTGCGGCGCGGCGGCGAGTTCAGAGTGCTCGACGGTCCTCGCGGCCCGCGACTGCAGTACGACCGCAGGAGTTGTTGCCACTGGTACGCGGCGCCGGACGGGCGCTTCTGCTCGTGGTGTTCGAGGCTCTCCCACGATGAGCGGACCTGCCGCTTCGTCGACGCCATGGCCGAGGAGTAGGACCCGCTCGATCCGCTCTGGTCGCCGGCCCGTCGACCAGACCGGGATACTCGTCGTATGCATCGTGCCGTCGACCCGATCACCTGGACTCCGCAGCGCATCGCGGTGGCCGGAGTTTCCGGCGCGGGCAAGACGACGTTGTGCAACAAGCTCGCCGAGATCCTGGGTGCCAGACGCGTCGAGCTGGACAGCCTCTTCCACGGGCCCGACTGGGTTCCGCGCGAGGCATTCCTCGACGACGTGAAGTCGCTCATCGCCGAGCCGTCCTGGGCACTCGAACTGCAGTATCGAGAGGCCCGTCCGCTCATCGCCGCGCGGGCGGACACCCTCGTGTGGCTGGACTATCCGGCGAGAATCCAGATGACCAGGCTCGTTCACCGCACACTCCGCCGCCGGGTGACGCGTGAGGAACTCTGGAACGGCAACATCGAGCCGCCACTGCGGACCGTGTTCACCGATCCGGACCACATAGTCCGCTTCGCCTGGCGCACGCGGAACAAGCTCAAGCCGGTGATACCAACTCTCGAGGGGCGGTTCCCGGGTCTGCACGTGGTACGGCTCACGCACCCCGAGCAGGTATCCCCGTGGACCCGCGCACTTCGCGCCCGACTGGATGCACGGCCCGCTGTGTGACGCCAGACCTGTCACCTCGGAGTCGGCCGTTTCGGCGCCACCACTGCGAACCTTGTCGACACCACTGCGAGATCCGGCCGCATTTCCCACTGTGGTGCCAACAAAAATCACGCTGGCGGCATCAGAACGGACGCCCACGTCAACGGACTGTGTGCACGCCGGGCGATCGCCGTGCCCTGCTCGCCGTCCGCAGGGCGGGGCGACCGAGCGCACTCGATGCGACGGTCCCGCCCGCGGCGACCATCTC
>CAMNYG010000202.1 GCA_946570335.1 uncultured Dietzia sp.
CTATCTTCGGCTGTGCGCACCGTGGCTCAGCACCGAGCAGATTCGGCTCCTGCAGCGCACGGATCCGCAGGCGTGGACCAGCGCGGATCTGCCCCTGCTGGACGCGGCCCGGAACCGGCTGGGCGATCCCGACCGTGCCAGGGTGTCTCAGCGCCGGAAGGCCGAGCGTGCCGCGGAGCTCGAAAGACGCCGGATGGTCATCGACGAGGTGATCGCCGCGGACGACGATCCCGAGGGTGTTGCCCCCATGCTCCGCCATGCGGACCTGCAGGAGGCCCTGCTCGATCCGCTGACAGAGGGCGGCCCCGAGTCCGGCGACTCCCGTCTGGCGGGGACGTTCGGGCACATCATCGTGGACGAGGCCCAGGAGCTCACCGATGCGCAGTGGTTGATGCTCCTGCGCCGGTGCCCGTCCGCGAGCCTGACGGTGGTCGGTGACCGTGCGCAGTCCCGCCGGGACTTCGACGAGTCGTGGATTGAGCGACTCCAGCGGATCGGCCTGTCCCCCGAGCGCGTGTCGCAGGTGGGGCTCAGCATCAACTACCGGACGCCGTCAGAGGTCATGGACGCGGCCGCCCCGGTCATCCGATCCGTTCGACCCGACGCCAACGTTCCCGAATCGGTGCGCAGCAGCGGCGTGCCGGTCGAGTACGGACGGATCGACGACCTCTCGGTTGTCATCGCAGACTGGCTCGCCGAGCACTCGGAGGGGGTCGCCTGCGTGATCAGCGCTCCCGGCGCCGCGCTCCCCGACATCCCGGCCTCGGACCGCGTCCGCTCGCTCGGCCCGGCGGACGCCAAGGGGCTGGAGTTCGACCTGGTGGTGCTGGTCGATCCGGACTCCTTCGGGACGGGCGTCACCGGGGCGGTGGACCGTTATGTCGCGATGACCCGGGCGACGCAGCAGCTGGTGGTGCTGAAGTCGTAGCGTTCTGAGCCATACCGTCCTGGATGAATTATCCGTCACATCCGTGAACGCGCGTCAGCTGAAGGCCGACCAACCCATTCCGGGTACCGCGATTGAGCCGCGCCTCATCCGTCAGTCCTCGGGGTGGTGGCTCCGCAGCCGGTGAGAGACTGGCCCTGTGGATGATCTGCGCGTAGCCCCCGGGCCCGGCGTGCCCCGGGGGCTGACGGTACCGGAGGCCGAGTTGGTCGAGAAGTTCTCCCGGTCGTCCGGCCCCGGTGGCCAGCACGTCAACACCGCGGATTCGCGGGTCCAACTCAGCCTCGACCTTGCAACGACGACCGCCCTGGACGACAGCCAGCGGACTCGCGTGCTGCAGAATCTTGCCCCGAGACTCGCTGGCACCGTGCTCACCGTCAGTGTCGAGGAGCATCGGTCGCAGCGACGAAACCGGGAGATCGCGCGGCAACGTCTGTCAGAACTCCTACGCGACGCAGTGGTACCGCCGATCCCCAGGAAGCCGACCCGGCCCACTCGCGGGTCGCGGCGACGTCGACTCGAGGCCAAACGGATACGCTCCGAGATCAAGAGCAACCGCAGGCCGCCGGAACGCGACTGACGGGCCGCCCCGGGTGGTTCAGCTGCTTCCTGTCAGCCGATCGGCCCCTCACACTGCTCGACGTCGATGGACTTCATTTCGAAGACCTCGGTGTGTGTCGCAGAGGCGATCGGCGCGACCGAGCCGGGGGCGAATGTCGGGAAAGCCGAGCGAGTGACGGTTACGGTCACGGCGAGGTCGCCGATGCCGGTGTCCACGTCCCGGACGCCGACTTCGACGCCGGTGGTCCACACGGTCTCGCTTCCAGAGGCACCAGTGTCATGGTTCGTCCAGTCGACCGTGGCCGAGTTGAACGGGAAGATGTGCGGGACCGGGTTCCACGGATTGCTCGTGTCCGCATCCAGATCCCAGGCATTGGCGCTCAGGGTCTGATGCAGTGGGCCGTTCCCCTTGCCGTCCGGCCAGTGGCAGATCGTCATGGCGCCGAAGCGCATGGTGTGCTCGCCACCGAGTGGGTAGGCCATGGGAATGTCACGACCGGGTGCGGTATCGGCCTGGGCTGCGGGAGCCAAACCCACGGCGAGTCCCGCGCTGGCCACGGTGGCCCCCGCGAGAACCCCGAGAGAACGACGGGAGGTAGAGCTTGCACGCATGATTGCACTCCAGTCAGAACCGGCACCTCGGCCGTCCGAAATGCCTCTTGACTGCCTATCGCCACCCGTCACGGCGATTGTTATCCGCTTCACATCAGATAACCGGATTCTCACTCCGCCGCGAGGCCATCGAAGGAAACCCTCACCCGACCGCCGCGACCTTCCACGCCGAGTGGATGGCGCCGTGGATATAGCCCACGTCGCCGGCATCGCCGATGACCTCGCAGTCGATGTCGGCGGCCCGGAGCTGATCGGCCAGGGGCGCCGCGGCGGTGGTGCCGTCGGCGTAGATGACCATGTCGGCCGGGGCGGACTTGGCTTCACCCTTGGCGTTGGTCCAGTACACCGCGTCCTCGGCGATACGGGTGACCTGCACGTTGCGCTTGATCTGCACGCCGTATTCCTTGGCGTGACGCACCGCGGTCCACCGGCGCGGCATGGCCAGCGGCAGGCCCAGCTGCTGTGACTCGTGCAGCAATGTCACATTCCTGCCACGGGCGCCCAGGAACTCTGCCAGCTCCAGGCCGACCAGCGAGCCACCGATCACCACGACGTTCTTACCCATCGGCAGCGCGATCTTGGTCAGGCGTCGGATCCACGACGGCCGCTTGGTGATGCCGGACAGCCGGCCGAGCTTCCCGGCGATCCTCAGGAAGGTCCCTGCCTCCTCGGCGCTGGCGGTACCCAGCATCGTGGCGCGCAGCGAATCGCCGGTGTGCACGTGCGGCAACGTGCCGCCCGGGATCTGCGGGGCCGGCCGCACCGCGCCGGTCGCCACGATCACGCGGTCGGCGCCGAGTGCACGCACGGTCTCGACGGTGGCCTCGGTGTTCAGCCGCACGTCGATGCCGAGTTGGTCGATCTTTGCCCGGTAGTAGCTGATCAGCTGCTCGTTGTCCGGAGTGGTGAGGGTGGAGAACCACATGGTGCCGCCCAGCCGGTCGGCCATGTCCAGGACGGTCACGCGGTGACCGCGCTCGGTGAGGACCACGGCGGACTCGAGGCCGGCGGGTCCGGCACCCACCACCACGACGTGTTCGCGCTCGGACGCCGGTGTCAGTGGCAACAGCCCCTCATTGCCGAGCGCCGGGTTGACGGCACAGAACGGCGTGTCGTCGAAGAAGTTCTCGGCCACGCAGAGGTAGCAGTTGATGCACGGCTTGACCAGCTCGGGAGTGCCGGCCTTCAACTTGTTCGGCAGGTCCGGATCAGCGAGCAGCTGCCGCCCCATCGCGGCGAAATCGACCTTGTCGTCGTCGATCGCCTTCTCCGACACCTCCGGCAACATCCGGCCCACGCCGATCACCGGCACACCCACGGCCTTCTTGATGGCCGCGGCGTTGTCGAGGTAGGCACCGACGGCGTCAGGCAGCGGGCCGTCGGTGAAGTTGTCGAACGGGTTTCGACCCCAGCCGGTCACGTGAATGGCGTCCGCGCCGGCCTGCTCGAACAGTTGCGCGGCCAGGATCGCCTCGTCCAGTTCGAGGCCGCCCTCCTGCCCGTACTCCTGCCCGGCCACACGCACGATCACCGCGAGCTTGTCCCCCACGCGCTTCTTGACGGCCTCGATGACCTCGCACGCCAGCCGCGCCCGATTGACCAGTGCGCCCCCGTACTCGTCGGCGCGCTGGTTGTCGCGACGGTTCAGGAATACGCCCAGGATGTAGCCGTGCGCGACGTGGATCTCGATCGCGTCGGCCCCTGCGCGCGCGATACGATCGGCGGCCTCGACCCAGGTCTCGATGAGCCAGGCGATGTCCTCGTGGGTCATCTCCTTGTAGACGATCTGCTTGCCTGCGGTGGCCGCGCCCATGCGGGCCAGTTCGTCGGGGGTGCTGTCCGCGAGCGCGCCGTAGTCGTAGTCATAGTCCGGGATGCTGGGCGCGAGCACCGGCCGGTCGTTGGCCACGTCCACGCGCGCGACCTTGCCGTGGTGGGTGGACTGCACGCACAGCTTCGACCCGGCCGCGTGCACGGCGTCGGCCAGCGCCTTGAGGCCGGGGATGAACTTGTCATCCGACAGCCCCGGCTCCTTCATGGACGCCGCGCCCACCGGAAACGCGATCGCGCATGCACCCGTGATGATCAGACCGGCACCGCCGGCTGCGCGGGCGACGTAGTGG
>CAMNYG010000203.1 GCA_946570335.1 uncultured Dietzia sp.
TGGCCCGAAGCGTGATGGCACTGTCGCCACCGGCGGTCAGTGAGAGGCCGGTGGCACCGAGCGAGCACAGGAGCTCCCGGTCACGGACCGACTGTGCCTCGAGCTCGCCGATCACCTGCTCCATCTGGGCCTTGAGGGGCACCCCAGCGGGGACCGCCGCCGCGAGCGGCCGCAGCGCACCGAGCAGCGCCTGGTTGGCGTCGATCACGGCCTGCACATCACGCTGCGCCGTGGCGAGCGCCGACCGGGCGGCATCCGCACCACCGGAGACCTGCCCGACGCTCTCACGCAGACGAGAGGTGGCACCGGTGATATTCGTCGCGCCGGAGACATAGGCGTCTGTCAACGTCCCGGAGAAGTCGACTAGGTCCTGCTGCACCTCGTGGACGAGGTCCTGCGCCTCGGTGGCCGCATCTGTCACATCACCGATCGTGGCGTCGACCCGCTCGAGGGCCCTCCTGGCATCGGCGACGGCCTCAGTACCTGGTCCGATCGCACCGTCCAGCTCGGTCATACTCATACGAGCCGCCTGGACCGTGGCGAGAGCCTGGTCCAGCGCCGTCAGCGTCTCGCTGCGGGAATCGATCAGCCAATCCCCCGCATCGACCCCCGCCTGCTCGGCCTTCTGCGCGAGGGTCTTCGCGACCGTGCCGATGAAGTTCGAGTTGATCTGGGTATCCAGTGTCGACGCGCCGACCTCGGTCAGCTTGGGGGCGATCGCGTTCGCCTTCTCGTTGGTGTAGTACTCGAGCTCCGGTCGCACGAAGTCCCCGGTCGTGATGGTCAGCAGGTCACGGCTGAACTCCGGCGGCATGACGATAGCGGCATAACTCGACCCGGACCGGACCGCCTCCATCGCCTCGTCGTGGTCCATGAACTCCCACCCGAGTTGGTCATTCGTCTTGAGTTGGTCGACCACCTGCTCGCCGACGTTCACCTCACCGGTGAGATCCGTACTCGCCCCCTCGTCCTGATTGACGACGGCGACCTTGATGTGGTCCGCGTTGCCGTACGGATCCCAGAACGCGATGATGTTGACCCACGCGTACAGGCAGGGCAACACGAGCAGGCCGATGATGATCACCCACGACTTTGGTGCGCGACGGATGCGCGTGAGGTCACGACGAAGCACCTTGAAGGCGTTACGCATACACATTCCCCTCATGTCGCTCGTGCGACATCCATACAGATCGCACTGTGGATCGACAGACAGTCGATCCACCGATCCCAAGGTTCGCTACGCAATCCGATCGCAGGCTTCGTCTCGCCCACCCGGATGAATCCTCGCTTAGCGTACTTGGTCACACCGGTGGCATATCTCAACGGCTTGACCCCTCAACGAAATCACCGCCCCGACACACGATCCGGGATCAGAAAGAGCGCAGGGATCTGCCGTCCGCCTGCCACGAGGCGGCCGCAACTCTGCTGAGTCGAATGCGGCGCGGGTAAGTTCCTGAGAACGGACTTCAGCAGCACCAACAGACAGGGTCAGGTACACCGGACATGGGTTCGTTCGCCCTCGCATTCGTCATCATCGAATACCTCGTGAAGATCATCGCGGTGGGGGTGGTCCCGGAGAACCGAAAGCCGTCGTCCTCCCTGGGATGGTTGTTGCTGATCCTGTTCCTGCCGGTCGTCGGGGTGCCACTTTTCCTGATCCTCGGCAGCCCGTATGTCCATCGTCGACGCGCTCGCATCCAGGCCAGAGCGAACACCCTGCTCGAGAAGGGCACCGCCGACCTGCCCTCGACCCCGGAGTCGGTCACCCTCCCGGCGGATCTCGCCGGCATCGTGGACTTGTCCCGCGCACTCACGGCACTGCCGATGGTCACCGGCCTCAACAAGGGCGTGGAGATGGACTACGACGCCAGCATCCAGCGCATGACACGCCTGGCAGAGCAGGCCACCACCTCGATCCACGCCGAGATCTACATCATGGCGCGCGACGCGGTGACGGAAGACTTCTTCCTCGCACTCGAAGCCGCCGTGCGACGTGGCGTCGAGGTCCGGGTACTGCTCGACCACCTGGGGTCACGGAAATACCCCGGGTTCCGCAGCTTCCTCAAAGGCATGACCGCAGCGGGAATCGAGTGGCATCTGATGATGCCGTTCCAGCCGCTGCGCGGAAAGGCGCGCAGAATCGACCTCCGTAACCACCGCAAGCTCATGGTCGTCGACGGGACGACCGCCATCATGGGATCGCAGAACCTGATCGCCGCGACCTACGGCTCGAAGAAGAACGAGAAGATTGGGCGGCGCTGGAACGACATCACGGTCGAGCTCACCGGTGAGATCGTCAGCTCACTCGAAGCTGTCTTCGCTGTGGACTGGTACACCGAGAGCGGCGAGGTCATCGACATCCACGCCTACCGCGACTTCGACGGGCGTGAGCTCGAAGGCGGGGTGCTGACGACGGTGCACGATCCCGCCCCCGCCGTCGGTGGCCGCGTCAACGCGCTGCAGCTGATCCCCTCCGGACCGGGCTTCCGGACCGAACCGAACCTCAAGGTGTTCACCTCACTGATCTACACCGCCAAACGCCGACTGGCCATCGTCAGCCCCTACTTCGTGCCCGATGAATCCGTTCTCGCCGCGATAGTCACCGCCGCCTTCCGCGGGGTGCAGGTCGAGCTCTACGTCAGCGAAATCGCCGACCAGTACATGGTCGACCGAGCCCAATCCTCCTACTACCGGGCGCTCCTGGACGCCGGTGTCACGATCTACCGCTACCCCGCCCCCGAAGTGCTCCACACCAAGTGCTTCCTCATCGACGACACCTGCGCGGTCCTGGGGTCCTCGAACATGGACCTACGATCCTTCGGCCTCAACTACGAGATCAGCCTGCTCGCCTACGGCGGCGACGTGGTCGACCAGATCACCGAGGTGATCGCGACCTACGCGGAACGCAGCAGCGTGCTCGACGAGGAATTGTGGGAGAAGCGGTCTCCCGGGCGGCGCTACATGGAATCGGTGATGAGACTGACTTCCGCGCTCCAATAAGGAGCCTCCACCAGCGAAGGGCGACTACCAGCGATTACGAGATTCCTCCGCCCAACCCACCAGCCCGTCCAGGGCGACGGTCGTGCCGTCATCCAGCACCCCGCTACCGCTCCAGACCCCGAAAGCCTGCCACGTCTTGACCGCCAACACCCCCAATTCGGTGATGTCCCGGCGCTGATGGAACGGCGTGAGAGTGGCATCCAGCCGCTCTCCCCGCACCCGCCAGACCCCTGCCGGGTCAGACACGTCGTAGGACCAGCACAGATCCTCGCCGATCTTGTGCATCCGGCCGTCCACGAGAATCCCGTTCTCCGTGGCCCCGGTGCCGTCCGTCCACGTGCCGCCCACCTGGATCGCACGCGTGGAACCGTCCACCACACCACTGCCGGCGCCCCAGTTCCAGACATTCGAGTAACGCCAACGGCCGCGCCCCCGGTCGAGGACCGCCCACCCCTGCCCCAGCTCGTGCGCCACACCGTCGAGCGTCACCGTGCCCGTGACCGGGTTGGCCAGATCTTTGAGCGTGTACTGGAAACGCTTCTCACCCCAGGGAACCACCACCCCGAGACTGTCGTGAGACTGCCGACGGACCGACAGTTCCACCTGCAATCCCTTGGTCTGCACACGGATCGTGGTGGTGCCGCCGGCGTCGATGTCGTCGTCGTCAATCCCGATCGTCACCCGCGCCGACCCGAACCCCGCCGCGGCGTGGATCGTCCCGACCCCCGGCACGTCACTGAAAGCGGGCGATCCGAACGGCGTGATCCCGCTACGCACCGACTCCACGCCCGTACTGCGGTCCAGGACGTACACCGCGCAGTTGCCCAGGTAGTCGAGTCCCGCGACAGTGAGCCCCACGACGAAGCGGTCACTGACGATCCCCCAGTACTCCCACCGCTTGGTCCGGCCCCATCCCGAGATCGCGGTACGGAACAACGGTGACCGAGACCACCCCACAGCTGCCGGGTTGAGACGGCGCCCGCAGGCCAGGTCGGTGATCTCGGTGATCTCGCGCTCGACGGTCATGCGACTACCCTCGCACGCCGGCCGACGCCCGTCAGGTCGAGCGCGGATCGACTACGTGCGGGCTAAGCGGCACCCTGGTCCGCGTTGCCGGCCTTCCAGGTCTCCCACGGGATGTTCCAGTCGCCGAGACCGTCCCAGCCCGGGAGCGTGCCGCCCACCGTGCCGGTGACCTCGAAGATGTCGCCCCGCTTGGCGTTGTCGTAGAA
>CAMNYG010000204.1 GCA_946570335.1 uncultured Dietzia sp.
CGTTGTCCACCGCGATGTCCTCGGCACCGCCGAGGTGACGGAAACGGTCGGCAGAGCCGGCGCCGAAGTGGATCACACGGTCTGTGGAGCCGGTCCAGAACGCCATCGTGGTGCCGTCTCCGCGGTGATCGGTGACGACGGAATGCGGGTGACGGGCCGCCACGTCGAGGATCTGGGTCAACAGTAGGGAGTCGAGTTCGGGCAGATCGGCGGCGACCACCCCGACGGCCCCCCGGACCCCGGCCATCGCGTGGGAGAGCGCGGTGTTGAGCGGATCCGGCCTCGCGGCCCGGGACGTGTCCGGTGCGGCGCCCGGGGCAGTGGGGGTGCTGGTGGGATCGACGACGAACTCGGCGCCGAGCACCTGCGCGATCCGGGCGATCTCGGGATCCGAGCCCACGACGCAGACCTTGTCGACCCGGGTCGTGTTGCGGCAGGCCGTGATGACGTCAGTCGCCATCGCCACGACGAGGGCGCGGCGCGTGCCGGGGGAGAGCTCGGGTGCCAGCCGACTCTTGGCGCGCCCGAGTGTCTTGACGGGGACGATGATCGTCCATCCGTCTCCCGCATGTCCGGGCCCACTCGCTGTGTTCATCGCCCGCCATCCTGCCAGCCAACCCTCGTGAACGCCCCGTGGCGGGTAGCGTCACACACTGACCGACCTCGGGCTGAGGTCAGGTGGCGACGAACCGGGAGGCGAAGATGGCGCGGATCGCGGTGATGGGGGCGGGGTCCTGGGGGACCGCGGTGGGCAAGGTCCTCGCGGACGCAGGCTCCGAGGTCGTCATGTGGGCCAGGCGGGAGGAGGTCGCGGCCGGGATCAACGAGGAGCACTGCAACCACAAGTACCTCCCGGAGATCCTGCTGCCGTCGACCGTCACCGCCTCGACGGATCCCGCCGAGGTCCTGGACGGCGCACAGGAGGTCGTGCTCGCCGTCCCCTCGCAGAGCCTGCGCGCGAATCTCGAGACCTGGGTGGACCTGCTCGCACCGGGCGTCGGAATGATCTCGTTGGCGAAAGGGATCGAGACCGGCACGCTCAAACGGATAAGCGAGGTCGTGTCGGAGGTCGCCGGCCTCCCCGACGGGCAGATCGCGGTGCTGTCCGGGCCCAACCTCGCGCGCGAGGTCGCCGAAGGGCAGCCCGCGGCGACGGTGATCGCCTGCACGGACGAGGAACGCGCCACACGTCTCCAGAACGCGTTCTCCACACACTATTTCCGCCCGTACACCAACAACGACGTGGTGGGTTGCGAGATCGGCGGTGCAACCAAGAACGTGATCGCACTGGTCTGTGGGATCGCCTCGGGGATGGGACTCGGGGACAACACCGCGGCCACCCTCATCACGCGCGGGCTTGCCGAGTCCGCCAGGCTCGGGGTGGCGCTGGGGGCCAATCAGGTGACGTTCGCCGGGCTCGCCGGTATCGGCGACCTGGTGGCCACCTGTACGTCCCCGCTGTCCCGGAACCGGACGTTCGGGGAGCGGCTCGGACTCGGCGAGACTCTGGAACAGGCGCAGGACGCGACCCACGGTCAGGTGGCCGAGGGCGTGAAATCCTGCACGTCGATCCGTGCGCTCAGCCGCCGCGTCGGGGTGGAGATGCCACTCACCGAGGCGGTGCACGAGATCTGTCACGAGGGCGGCGACGCGGTCGAGGTGGCGGTGCGCCTGATGAACCGTAGCACCAAGCCCGAGTAGCCTCGGGCGGGTGAACCGCACCACCGTCGCCGTCCTCTACGGCGGGCGCAGCACCGAACATTCCGTGAGCTGCGTGTCCGCCGGAGCCGTCATGTCCCACCTCGACCGGTCCCGCTATGACGTCATCCCCGTGGGGATCACCTCGTCCGGCGTCTGGACGCTGGGCCCGGATGACGTATCGGACCTCCGCATCTCGGGCCGCACCATGCCCGTCGTCGACCCGTACCGTCCGCGGGTCTCGCTCGGACTGTCGACCGAGGACCGCGGGGTGCTCCGGTACGTCGACGGGCCGGAGGCGGGTGAGGTCGTCGCCCGGGTCGACGTGGTGTTCCCCGTGATGCACGGCCCGTACGCGGAGGACGGGACCGTCCAGGGAATGCTCGAGCTGTCGGGAGTGCCCTACGTCGGTCCGGGCGTGCTCTCCAGCGCCGCCGGTATGGACAAGGAGTTCACCAAGATCGTCCTCGGGGCCGCCGGCCTCCCGATCGGGAGGCAGGTGGTCCTGCGGCCCGGCGCCGAGACGTTGACCGCCCGGGAGCGGGAATACCTGGGCCTGCCGCTGTTCGTCAAACCCGCTCGAGGGGGTTCGTCGATCGGGATCTCCAAGGTCTCCCGTGCCGAGGATCTGGATGCCGCGATCGCCGAAGCCAGACGTTTCGACCCCAAGGTGATCATCGAGGCGGCGATCGTCGGCCGCGAGGTCGAGTGTGGTGTGCTCGAGTTCCCCGACGGTCGGGTCGAGGCGAGCCTTCCTGCGGAGCTGCACATCCCCGGTGAGTCGACGGACCGGGAGGGGGAGTCGGAGGGCGAGGCGTTCTACGATTTCGACACCAAGTACCTCGACGACGTGTGCACGTTCGACCTGCCGGCGCAGCTTCCCGGGGAGGAGACGGCGCGACTGCAGCGACTCGCGGTGGAGGCGTTCCACGCTCTGGAGGCCACCGGACTGAGCCGCGTCGACTTCTTCGTGACCGCGGACGGCCCGGTGATCAACGAGGTCAACACGATGCCCGGATTCACGCCGATCTCCATGTACCCGCAGATGTGGGCCGCCTCCGGGGTCGACTACCCGGCGCTGCTGAGCACCCTCGTCCAGACGGCACTGGCGCGCGGCTGACACCCACAGGGTCCGGCGTGAGCCCGGCCCGCGCCGCGGGTCAGCCGATCGGTGCGGGGTCGGGCTCGACCTCGTCCATGGATGCGGTGAGCGCATCCGAGAGATCCTGGATAGGCCCGGTGCCGCTGCCTTCCGGCAGGGTCAGCGCCACGTACTCGGGCCGATCCACCGCCACCCAGGTCGACGACGTGACCGCCGGGTCCGGATCCGGCTCGTTGAACCACTGGACGCCGTTGACCGCCTGCAGACCCACGCCCACGACGAAGGACGGAGGGGCGGGCAGTCCACAACGCACGACCACCGGCTCGCCGTCGGGCAACCGGTAGGCGGCGGTGCCCGGTGCCGGTTCGGTGAGGGACACCTGGTCGGCGTCCCCGAGGGCCGTGGGGAGCTCGGCGATCAGCGTCGTGCACGCCTCCGACTCCGCGCCGGGGGCGGGAAGGGGGACGGCGGTGTAGGGCTCGGTCGCGGCGGCCTCGGTCGCTTCGTCGCTGATGTTGCGCACCCACAGCATCGCGCCCCCGAGAAGGATCAGGGGGATGATGATCGCCGCGACCACCACCGGGGTGGCCACGGGCCGGTCGCGTCCGGTGGGACCCCCCGTCTCCCGGGGTCCGGCATCGTACCGATCCGTCGGGGCCGAGTCGCTCGAAGCCACTGGTGTCGTCCTTCCTCCCTGGGCGGCCGTCGTGCGGGCGCCGCTAATGTGACGGCAACGCTACTTCACCCGCGCCCGCACGCCCGGAGCGCAACTCCACCCGGAAGGGGAACCCAGCCTTGACCGATCGGGCCGTGACCGTGTCCCAAGCAGGTGAGGCCGCGGTCCTCGAGGTACTCAGCGGGGCTCCGGTACAGGTGGGGGACGACCCGGTGGGTAACGGAGACGATGCCGCCGTGCTCGGGCCCGCCTCCGCCACCGTGGTGACGACGGACATGCTCGTCGAGGGCACCCACTTCCGGATGGACCTGACCGGATGGGCCGATCTCGGTAGGCGGGCGGTGGCCCAGAACGTGTCCGACGTGCTCGCGATGGGCGCCGAGTGCTCACGGATCCTGGTGGCACTCGCCGTACCCGGTGACACCACCATGGGGGAGATCGCCGACCTGTCGGAGGGGATTCACTCGGAGGCCGCACGATCCGGGGCCGTGGTGGTGGGCGGGGACCTGACGAGTGCCGACGTCGTCGTCGACAACACCGCCCCGGAGATCACGCCGGAGGTCACGGCCGGCCCCGTGACGGGCGAGCGGCTCCAGGGCGTCATCACCCTCGACGCGACGGCCACCGACGCGACCGAGGTGACGAGCGACGTCGCCACCCTCGACGGCGAGGTCGCGGTGCCCAGCGGTGCGAGCCTGGGCACCGGCGCCGACCCGCACGACCTC
>CAMNYG010000205.1 GCA_946570335.1 uncultured Dietzia sp.
TGACGAACGTGGTCCCGGGCGACCGCGTGGTGGGCTCGTTCATCATGCCGTGCGGTCGGTGCGAGAACTGCGGCCGCGGAATGGAGGATCTCTGCTCGACCTTCTTCGAGTACAACCGCCTGCGCGGCACGTTGTACGACGGCGAGACACGCCTGCACCGTGCGGACGGCGAGCCGCTGTCGATGTACTCGATGGGTGGGATGGCCGAGTACAGCGTCACCCCCGCCACCAGCGTGTTCCGGCTGCCGGACGAGGTGGATCTCACCGCATCCGCGATCTTGGGCTGCTCGCTGTTCACCGCCTACGGCGCGGTGCGCAACGTGGGCGGGGTGCGAACCGGCGAGTCGGTGGCGGTGATCGCCGTGGGTGGTGTGGGACAGAACATCGTGCAATTGTCGGCGGTCAGTGGCGCCGAGTCGGTGATCGCGATCGATGTCGACGACGACAAGCTCGACCTCGCCCGCCGCATGGGTGCCACTCACACGGTGAACTCCGCGCGCGTCGACGCCGCCGATGCCGTCGCGGAGATCACGGGCGGTCGCGGCGTGGACGTGGCGTTCGAGGCTCTCGGTTCGGCGGGTACCACCTCTTTGGCGGTGAACATCTCCCGGGAGGGTGGTCGTGCCGTCGTCGTCGGCATCCCTCCCGCCGGAACCACCCTCGACGTGGACCTGGCCCGCATCGTCCGGCGCAAGATCCAGCTCAAGGGCTCCTACGGGGCGCGAGCCCGGCGCGATGTGCCCGACCTCATCCGGCTGCTCGCGGCCGGCAAGCTCGACCTGGGCGGCGTCATCTCCCGCCGCGTGGGCCTCGATGAGGCGCCGGAGACCTACCAGGCGTTGGACCGTGGCGAGATCCTCGGCCGCGCGGTGGTCCTCACCGGCGGGTAGCGCCCACCGGGCCCCTCCCGACCCGCCGAGCCCCTCCCGACTCCATCGGGTTATGCATCGGTTGTGTCGAGCCACTCACCGGATGCGCATCGGTTTTGCGCCCGACATGAAGCGCACCTCCGCGGCCAGCCGCCAAAGATGAAGCGCAATCCGTTGCCGGGCCCGGTCGGGCGGCCTCGGACACGACGCGACCCCGGCCGCCATCGCGGGTGGCGGCCGAGGTCGACGTGTGTGAACCGGATCGGTGGCGCGCTCAGAGCAGTTCGATGATGGTGGCGTTGGCCTGGCCGCCGCCCTCACACATGGTCTGCAGGCCGTACTTGATGTCCTGGCCCCGCATATGCGCGATCATGTCGGCCATCAGTCGTCCGCCCGAGCCACCGAGTGGGTGACCGAGCGCGATCGCGCCGCCGTTCGGGTTGAGCTTGGCCGGGTCGGCGCCGGTCTCGGCCAGCCACGCCATGGGCACCGAGGCGAACGCTTCGTTGACCTCGAACACCCCGATGTCGCCGATCGACAGCCCCGACTTGGCCAACGCCTTGGCGGTGGCCGGGATCGGCGCGGTGAGCATGATGACCGGGTCGTCGCCGGCCAGCGTCGCGGTGTGGACGCGCGCGATGGGCGTACAACCGTACTTCGCCGCGGCTTCCTCGCTCATCACGAGCACGGCCGACGCACCGTCGGAGATCTGCGAGGCATTGCCCGCGTGGATGACGCCGTCCTCCTTGAACGGGGTCTTGAGCCCGGCCAGCGCCTCGACGGTACTGCCGCGGCGGATGCCCTCGTCGGTGTCGAAGACCCCGTCGGGGGTCTGGACGGGCACGATGTGGCCGGCGAAGAAGCCGGCGTCCTGTGCGGCGGCGGCCTTCTCGTGGGAGGCCACGGCGAACTCGTCGAGCTGGGTCCGCGAGAAGCCCCATCGCTCGGCGATCATCTCGGCACCGACGCCCTGGTTGGGGGCGATGCCGTTGTAACGCTCCATGAACTTCTCGCCGTACGGGAACGACTCCGCCGAGACGTGCGACCCCATGGGCACCCGCGTCATCGACTCCACGCCGCCGGCGACCACCACGTCGTGGTAACCCGATTCGATCACCGCGACGGCGAAGCTCAGCGCCTGCTGCGACGAGCCGCACTGGCGGTCGATGGTCACACCGTTGACCGTCTCCGGCCAGCCCGCGGACAGCGCGGCGGTCCGCGCGATGTCGCCGGCCTGCTCACCGGCCTGGGTCACACAGCCCCAGATGACGTCCTCGACGGCGGCCGGATCCAGGCCCGCACGCTCGACCAGTCCGCTCAGCACCGCGCCCGACAGGTCGGCGGGGTGAACGCCGGCCAATCCGCCCTTACGCTTGCCGACAGCACTGCGCACGGCCTCGACGATCACTGCACCCATGTGGTGTTCTCCTTCAGAAAGTGGTTTCTCGACGATGTGGTCCCCGGCACCGACCGCGGCCCATTAGTGGGACATCCTAGTATTGGCCGCGTCTCGGCGGTGGGCGGTTCTCAGCCGATGTACGGCGGGGTCCGGCGCAGCTCGCCGCGCGCGATGGTGCGACGGTGCACGGCGTCCGGTCCGTCGACGATCCGCAGTGCCCGCGCCCACGCGTAGAAGTACGCGAGCGGAGTGTCGTCCGAAACCCCGGCGCCACCGAAGATCTCGATGGCCCGGTCGATCACCGCGCACGCGACCTGCGGGGCGATCACCTTGATGGCCGAGATCTCGAAGCGGGCCTCCTTGGCGCCGACGGTGTCGATCATCCACGCGCAGTGCTGCACCTGCAGGCGAGCCTGGTCGATCTCGATGCGCGAGTTGGCGATGTGCTCCTGCACCACGCCCTGCTCGGACAGGTAGCCGCCGAACGCGTGACGCGACTTGGCACGATCCACCATCAGGGCCAAGGCCCGCTCGGCCATACCGATCGCGCGCATGGCGTGGTGGATACGTCCCGGTCCGAGCCGCGCCTGGGCGATCGCGAACCCGGCGCCCTCCTCCCCCAACAGGTTGGACACCGGCACGCGCACGTCACGGAACACGATCTCGCAATGACCGTGCTGGTCCTGATAGCCGAACAGCGGCAGGTTGCGCTCGATGGTCAGGCCCGGGGTGTCGCGCGGGACGAGCACCATCGACTGCTGGCGGTGGGTGTCGGCATCCGGGTCGGTCTTGCCCATGACGATGAAGATCTCGCACCGTGTGTCGGCCACGCCGGTGATCCACCACTTGCGGCCGTTGATCACGTACTCGTCGCCCTCGCGGCGGATGACGGTCTGCACGTTGGTGGCGTCCGAGGAGGCGACGTCCGGCTCGGTCATGGCGTACGCCGAGCGGATCGTGCCCTCCTTGAGCGGTTCGAGGTACTTCTCCTTCTGCTCCTCGGTGCCGAAGAGGTGGAAGGTCTCCATGTTGCCGGTGTCGGGGGCCTGCGAGTTGATCGCCTCGGGGGCGATGACCGGCGACCAGCCCGAGATCTCCGACACGGCGGCGAACTCGAGGTTGGAGATGCCGGACCACTCGGGCAGGAAGAGGTTCCACAGGCCGCGGCGACGGGCCTCGGCCTTGAGGTCCTCCATGATCGGCGGGTAGGCGTTGTCGCCGTGTTCCCGCAGGTACGCGGACCACACGGGCTCGGCCGGGAACACGTGCTCCCGCATGAACTCCCACATGTTCTCCTGCAGCTCGAGGCTGCGCTGACTGTGTGCGAACTCCATCGGTTCATCTCCTGTTAAAGGGGCGGTCGCGTCCAGGTGTAGGGGCGCTCGCGGGGCGGTACACGCCACGCGCGGTGAGGGTGTGGTCAGTGGAGGGTCATGCCGCCGTCCACCACCAGGGTGGTGCCGGTGACGTACGACGCGGCATCGGAGGCGAGGAAGAGCAGCGCGGCGTCCAGTTCGGACTGACGTCCCAGCCGGCCGAAGATGGTCTTTCCGGTGATGTCGGCGAGCATCTGCTCCGGGATCTCGTCGGTCATCTCGGAGGCGAAATATCCGGGGGCGAGCGAGTTGACGCGGATCCCGCGACGCGAGCCCCACTGCGAGGCCAGGTCGCGGGTCAGCCCCATGACCGCGGCCTTGGTGGCCGAGTACGCGGCCTGGGGTGCGAACCCGGCGGTCAGGCCCAACACACTGGCCACGTTGACGATGCTCGACCCCGGACCCATGACGGCCGCGCATTCCTTCGCCGCCCAGAACACCCCGTTCAGGTTGACGTCCACGACGGCCCGGAACTGCTCGGGACTCTCCTTGAGCGCGGGCACCGCGGTGCCGAGCCCGGCGTTGTTGACCAGCACGTCGATCCG
>CAMNYG010000206.1 GCA_946570335.1 uncultured Dietzia sp.
CTGGTGTCGCGGCTGGTCGACAGGCCGCTCGAGGCGGGGCGCCCGCTGTGGGAGCTGTACCTCATCGAGGGGGTGGCCGATGGGAAGCTGGCCATCCTCACCAAGACCCACCACGTGCTTCTCGGCGGACCCAACGCCGTGGACCTCGCCCAGGTGCTGACCGCCGAGTACCAGGCCTCCTCCGAGGACGAGGACGTGGCCACGTGGACGCCCATGCCGTCCCCCGGGGACGGGGTGCTCGTGCTGGACGCGCTCATGACCATCGTGTCCGACCCGCTGGAGCTCGTGCGCCGCTCGGCGCGGCTGGTCAGTGTCATCGAGCGGGCGACCCGAGGGATCGTGGGGGCGGCCAGCCTGGCCGTCCTACGCCCCGGGGGCGGGCTGTCCGAGATGTTCCGCACCGAGCGTCCGCGTGGAAGCCGGGTGGGGCTGGCGTCGTTCCCGCTGTCGACGGCGCGGGAGATCGCGCGGGCGCACGACTGCAAGGTCAACGATGTGGTGTTGGCCGTGCTGTGTGGGGCCCTGCGGTCCTGGATCCTGTCGTGTGGCCATCCGCTCACGACCTCCGACATCCTGCGGGTGATCGTCCCGATGGCGGTGACATCGGAGGCCGAGAGCACTGACGACCAGCGCGACGTGACCTCCGCGGAGATCGCCTCGGCGCTCATCGCGATGCCGGTGGGGGAGCCCAACCCGAGGATGCGCCTGGCGCAGATCTCCCGCGAGACCGCCACCCAGCGGCATCAGCGTCAGGCCGTGGGGGCCAAGTCGTTGGCGAAGCTGTCCGGGTTCGCCCCGCCGACCCTGCACGCGCTGGGCTCGCGGGCGGCGATCATGCTGCCGTCCGACTCCTATGACCTCGTGGTCACCAACGCGCCCGGACCCCAGCACAAGATGTTCTGGGGCGACGGGGAGCTCGTGGAGGTGTACCCGATCCCGGCGCTGCTCGAGACCCAGGCGCTGGCGGTGTCGATGAGCAGTTATTCGGGCACCGTGTACTGCGGCTTCACGTCCGACCGTCAGGCCGTGCCGGATGTCGAGGAGATCGGCGAGCTCATCTCGTCGGCCCTGGACGAGCTCGCCGGCACCGCCGGTTGACCGCTGCGGTCAGCTGATCGCCACCCCGCCAGAGGAAGGTCCACCCATGCGCTTGTTCGTCCCCGCCACGTTGCCGATGCTCGAGGTCCTGCTCGCCGAGGGGGAGATGCCGGTACGCAGCGGCACCGCGTTCGCGGCGACCCCGGCGCTGATCGAGTCGTACGCGTCGGGCGATCTCGAGGAGATCGAGCACGTGGCGTTCCTGGAGGCGGCCCGGGCGTCGCTGCGGCTGCTGGGTGGGGAGATCGACTCCGGTTCGGCACACGAGACGCATCCGTATCGCCGGGTGGTGGTGAGCGTGGACCTGCCGGACGAGCGGTTCGAGCTGCGTCCGGATCTGGACTCCGCGGTGGTGCGGCTGGTCGGTGGGGGGACCGTGTCGACGGCCGACATCGCCGCGGTGCACGTCGATCTCGCGGGCGCGGCCGGGGTGGTCGAGGACGCGATAGCCGCGGTGGACCGTGCCGACCTGGGTGACGAGGACGCCGAGCTCACCGTGGGTGATGCGCTGGATGTGGATCTGGCGTGGTACGACGCGGTGGAGCTGCCGTTCCTGTTGTCGCTGCTGTAGCGCGCGGCGGTGCGGCCGGTATCGGGGCCGACGACGACGATTTCCGGTCGGGAGGCGGTCCTGCGTCCTCCCACGGAACGCGTAACCTACGCTACCGTAGGTTGAACTCCGGCGACGCCGGCTCGATCCCCGGGCCGCAGTGGGTCGGAACTCAGAGGGAGGCAGCAGTGTCGGAGTCGAAGAGCGGATTGGGCAGGATTCTGCGCGCGGCGGCCGCCCGGGTTCCCGAGCCGCGGACCGCGCACCGGTTCCTCAACCGGCTCACGCACCCACTGCGGATGGACGACTACTCGTCGCTCATCTACCCGCTGTGGTCCTCCCGTGAGCTGCGTGGCGAGGTGGTCTCGGTGCGTCGTGAGGCCGACGACGCGGTGACGTTGGTCATCAAGCCCGGCTGGGGCGCCACCCCGACCTACCGCCCGGGTCAGTACCTGGGTATCGGTGTGTTGGTCGACGGCCGATGGACCTGGCGTTCGTATTCGCTGACCTCGGCCCCGACAGGGGGTCGGGGTGAGTATTCCGTGACCGTCAAGGCGATGCCCGAGGGGCTGTTGAGCAATCACATCGTGGGCACGGTGACGCCCGGAACGATCGTGCGCCTGCAGGCCCCGGCGGGCGATTTCCATCTGCCCTCGCCGACCCCGGACAAACTCATGTTCGTCACTGCCGGCTCGGGGATCACGCCGGTCATGGGGATGCTCCGGTCGATGGACCGGCGCTCGGGCGACGAGCGGTTCCCGGATGTCGTGCACGTGCATTCGGTCCGCACCCGCGAGGACGCCCTGTTCTACGACGAGCTGCTGGCTCTTCAGCGCACCCAGCCCGGCTACACCCTGCATCTGCGGGTCACCGCCGAGGAGGGGCGCATCAATGCCGCGCAGATGTCGGAGCTGGTCCCGGACTGGGCGGAGCGGCCCACCTGGGCGTGCGGCCCGTCGGCGATGTTGGACGAGCTGGACGAGCACTTCGACGCGACCGGCCGTGACGACCTGTACGTCGAGCGGTTCACCGTCAACCGTGACGCGGGGGCCTCGGGCGGCACGGTCACCTACGGTGCCACCGGCAAGACGGTGGAACTGGACGGCGCCACCACGATTCTCGAGGGCGGCGAGAGCGTGGGTGTGCAGATGCCGTTCGGCTGCCGCATGGGCATCTGCCAGACCTGCGTGGTCCCGTTGGAGGACGGTCACGTCCGCGACCTGCGTAACGGCACCGATCACGGGCCGGGTGAACGCATCCAGACCTGTGTGTCGGTCGCGTTGGGGGACGTCGAGCTCAAGCTCTGAGCGGGGCTCAGTCCGAATCCGACCCCAGTTCCCACGGGTCGTTGGACTGCAGCGTGCCGAGGAGCTCGCGTACGGCCAGGGCGCGCCGGTGGGTGGCCGGGTCGGAGATGGCGTCGAACGCGCACTCCGGATCGGCGGGCGGGCCCTGGTGGGTGCAGCCGCGCGGGCAGTCCTCGGCTATCTCGTCCAGGTCGGAGAAGGCGGCCACCACGTCGTCGGGGGAGACGTGTGCCAGGCCGAAGCTGCGGATACCGGGGGTGTCCACCACCCATCCGCCGCCCGGCAGTTCGAGCGCGACCGACTGGGTGGAGGTGTGCCGGCCCTTGCCCACGCCGGAGACCCGTCCGGTGGCGCGGTCGGCGTCGGGGACCAGGCGGTTGACCAGCGTGGACTTGCCGACCCCGGAATGGCCGATCAGGGCGGAGATCCGGCCGTCGATCACCTCGTGCAGTGCGTCGAGCTCGTCGTCGACACCCACGAGCAGTACCGGGACGTCGAGCGCGGCGAACTCGGCCGCGAACGCCGACGGGTCGTGCAGGTCGCCCTTGGTCAGGCACAACAGGGGCTCCAATCCGCCGGTGAAGGCGGCCACGAGCGCGCGGGCGACGAAGCCGGCGCGCGGGGGAGGATCGGCCACGGCCACCACGATGAGCAGCTGCTCGGCGTTGGCCACCACCACCCGCTCATACGGGTCGGAGTCGTCGGCGGTGCGGCGTAGCACCGTGGAGCGTTCCTCGACGCGCACGATCCGCGCCAGGGTGTCGCGCGTGCCGGACAGGTCGCCCACCACGCCCACTCGGTCTCCCACGACGACCGGGGTGCGTCCCAGCTCACGGGCGCGCATGGTCACCACGCGCGTGCCGGCGGTGTGCGCGGGCCCGTCGTCGAGCAGGACACACCCCCATCGCCCGCGGTCGACGCTGACGACCATCGCGGCGGCGGCGTCGTCGTGACTCGGGCGCCTCTTGGTGCGCGGTCGTGACCCCTTACCGGGGCGTACCCGGACGTCGGACTCGTCCCATCCGCGTGCGCTGCTGGCACCCCGTCGTCCGGCCATGGCCGCGCGTCAGCCCCGCCCGGCCAGCATGTCGGACCACATCCGGGTGAAGCCGGGCATGGTTTTGGAGGTGGAGTCGATGTCGTCCACCTCGACGCCGGCGGTGGCCAGCCCGATGATCGCGCCGGCGGTGGCCATGCGGTGGTCGGCGTAGGCACGCCACGGGGC
>CAMNYG010000207.1 GCA_946570335.1 uncultured Dietzia sp.
CGGCGAGCGGCGCAGCAGGTCCGGCGTGTGTCGCACCGGGTGCGGCAGACGCCGCGATGAGTCCCGCCGAGGCCGCGACGTGTCCGCCGGTGAGGTACTCGGGCTCGTCGTCGAGCTCCGCCTCGCCCAGCCCGATCCGCTCCTGGATGCGCTTCATCCACTGCGGCGCCCACCAGCAGTCGGGACCGAGCATCTGCATGACCGCCGGCACGAGCAGCATGCGGATGACGGTGGCGTCGATGATGAGGGCGGCGATCATGCCGAACGCGATGTACTTCATCATCACGATCTCGGAGAACGCGAACGCGCCGGTCACCACGATGAGGATCAGTGCGGCCGAGGTGATGATCCGGCCGGTGTTGGCCACACCGCTGCGGATCGCCGCGGCGGTGTTGGCCCCGCGCGCTCTGGCCTCGACCATCCTGGAGACCAGGAACACCTCGTAGTCGGTGGACAGTCCGTAGATGATCGCCATGAGCAGCACCACCACCGGTGAGGTGAGCGGCCCCGGCGTGAAGCCGAGCAGGCTCGCCCCGTGCCCGTCGACGAAGATCCACGTGAGGATGCCGAGGGTGGCACCCAGCCCCAGCAGGTTCATGAGAGCCGCCTTGATCGGCAGCACCAGCGAACCGAACGCCAGGAACATGAGGATCGTCGTGGCGACGAGCACGTAGAGCACGAACCACGGCAGCCCGTCGACCAGCGCGTCGACCGAGTCGGTCTCCATGGCCGGGTTCCCGCCCACGAAGACCTCGGTGCCCGCGGGGATCGGGAACGTCTGCAGGAATTCGACCGTCTCGGCGGGCGAGTTGCGGTCGACCAGGCCGGACTGCAGCACCACCACCTCCCGGCCCTGCGCGTCCTGCCCGCCCGAGCGGGCGAACTGGAAGGGGCCGGTGAGACCGGGGGCCTCGCCCGCGGCGGAACGGATCTGCGACAGGGTCGTGCTGTCCGAGCCGAGCACCACCAGTTTGACCGGGTCGGTGCGGGTTCCGGGGAAGTTCTGGTCGTAGGCCTCCTGCGCCACGCGGGTGGTGTTGTCGGGCGGCAGGTAGGTCTCGTTGATGCCTCCGAACTTGACCCCGGAGAACGGGATGATCAGTGCGACGAGCACCACGACAACGGGCACCGCCACGGCGACCGGGTGCTTCATCGAGAAGTCGGCGACGCGACCGAACAGGCCGTTCTCGACCTCGTCGCGGGTGCGGTGCCGCTGCATCCGCTTGATGCCCAGGGCGTCGACGTGGCGACCGAGCAGTACCAGCACGGCGGGCAGCAGCGTGACCGACAGCAGCGCGGCCAGGATCACCGCGGCGATCGCGCCGTAGGCCACCGATTTGAGGAAGGCCTGCGGGAAGACCAGCAGGCCGGACAGTGTCACGCCCACCATGACGGCGGAGAACACGACCGTGCGTCCGGCCGTGGCCACGGCCCGGCGCACCGCCACTTCGGGCGGATAGCCTTCCGCCATCTCCTCCCGGAATCGACTCACCACGAACAGTCCGTAGTCGATCGCCAGGCCCAGGCCGATGAGCGTCACCACGTTCTGGGCGAACGAGTTCACGGGCGTGATGAGCGAGAGCAGATGCAGGGAGCCGAGTGATCCGAGGATAGTCAGCACGCCCACCGCCACCGGCAGAAACGCGGCCACCACACCGCCGAACACCACGATGAGCAGCAGGAACACCAAGGGGAGCGCGATGAGTTCGGCGCGCACGAGGTCGGCGTCCATGCCGTCCTGCAGCGCGCCGGCCACCGGCTGGAGACCGGCGATGTCGGTCTGGATGCCCTCGACGGGGATCGAATCCTCGATCACCCGGAAGTTCTCGAGGATCTCCTCGTCCTCACCGGCGATCTGGATAGACGCCACCGCCACCCCGAGGTCCCGGTTGACCAGGGCCGGGGACTGGTTGAACACGAAGCTCGTGACTCCGGTGACCTGGTCGGGGAACTCGGTGCGGATGGTGTCCAGCGACGCCCGGATGGGGTCCTGGAACGCCGGGTCGTCGACCGACACCCCCTCGGGGGCCTGGTAGGAGACCACCACGTCACCCAGTGCGTCGCGGCCGTAGGCCTCCTGCTCGAGTCGCTCCGCGGTGGCCCAGCCACTGTCGGGGTCCTCGAACCCGCCCTGGCCGAACGGGTTGCCGAACGCGCTGCCGGCGATGGACAGGATGGCCATGACCAGCACCGAGCAGACCAGGACCAGGATGCGGCGGTGGGCGACGAACCGCCCGAGTGAGTTGAACACAGCGGCAGGTCTCCTAGCGCGAGTTGAGCAGCGCGGTGAGCGGCCGGAGCGGCTGCAGCCAAGCGCCTTCGTCGGGCAGGTTGTCGAGGCTGACCCGGGGCAGGGGCTCCCGGAACACACCGGGTATGTCCTCGAGGTCGATGAAGGAGATCGTGTCGTGCTGAACCGCCCAGGTGGCGTGCTCGCGGAACCCGATCACCGTGATGGGGATGTCCTCGGCCAGCTCCTCGAGCGGCTCACGGAACGCCTGCCCGTCTGCCGAGGCCACCACCACGCCGGCGAGGCGCCCGGACTCGGCCCGCAGGTCGATGTGCTCGAGCATGTCCTCGTCGACGTCGGAGTCGTCGCTGGTCTTGGGCTTGGCGAACACCGCGAAGCCCACGTTGCGCAGCGCCTCGACCCACGGGCGGACATTGTCGGAGGTGCCGGCCACGATGTTGGTGAACACGGTCGCCTCGGCCTCGAGCGTGTCCTGGGTGCTCGCCGACAGGTCGGCGGTGTAGCCGAGCAGCCAGCGGCCCAGCGCGTCGAAGCGCGGGCGGTAGACCGCGGTCGGCCGTCCACCGAGTATCGAGCCCAGACCCATGTCGACGTTGGGGGCGTCCCACACCAGGAGCACCACCCCCGGCCCGTCGGGCGCGGCGGGGACCACCGTCTCGCGGCTGTGCGTCTCGTCTGCTGGGGTCATGGAGGTCCGCCTCGGTCGTGGTCGTGGTGGTCGGTGGGTCGGGGCCCTGGTCGTGTCAGTCTCTGCGGCGCCAGAGGAACTCGTGGATGACGCGCTCCTCCTGCAGCCCCTTGCCCTCGAACTTCGTCACGGGTCTGTCCAGACTGAACGGTACGTGCCCGACGTCCGCCGTGGCGTCGAGCCGCTCGAGTGCGGGCTCCGCGTCCCCGGTCGAACCGATCCACTCGGCGTAGTCGGCATGGTCGGTGGCCACGTGCAGGACGCCGCCGGGCTTCAGTCGCGAGGCGATGAGGGCGAAGGTGCCGGACTGCAGCAGGCGCCGCTTGTGGTGGCGGGCCTTGGGCCACGGGTCGGGGAAGAACACGCGCACACCGGTCAGGCTGTCTGGGGCGATCATGCTCCTGAGCACGTCCACGCCGTCGCCGCGGATCATGCGGACGTTGCCGAGTCCGGAGCGCACGATCATGCCGAGCAGCTGCGCCAGGCCCGGCTGGTAGACCTCCACGGCGATCACGTCGATGTCCGGCTCGGCCTCGGCCATCGCGGCGGTGGAGGTGCCGGTGCCGGAGCCGATCTCGACGATCAGCGGGGCGTCGCGCCCGAACAGCTCGCGCGGGTCCACGACCTCGTCGGAGACGTTCTGGCCGTAGACGGGCCAGTTCTCCTCCCAGTTGCGCTGTTGGCCCGGCCGCATCGCGCCGCCGCGCCGGAACCGGTAGGCGGTCACGCGGGGGAACAGCCGGGGGTCGTGGTCGGGGGTCGCGCCCGCAGGTGTGTGCGGACTGCCCTCGACAGGGGTCTCGGCGGCCTCCGGCGCGGGGTTCTCGCTCTGGTTCACGCGGCCATCATCCCGTAATACGCGGTCGTGTCACGAATCCCAGGGGTCGCGCGCGGGGTCAGGGCGCGCCCGGATACGGGCTCGTGGAGGCGATCCTGCCTGGGGGAAGGTCTTGTCGGCGCGGTGCGGCCGGGCCACCATGTGCCTGTGCCGACCGTGACCCAGGACACCGCCGCGAAGGACGTGGCGTGCCCCCTTGCGCCGGATCCCGCCGCGCGGATCCGGCGCCTCATCACCTCCACCCCGAACGGGGCGAACGCACCCGGGCCGACGCATCCGGGCGCCGAGTTGATCTCCGCGGCGTTGGCGCGGTTCGACGCGCCCGTCGATCTGCGCGTGCGGGGCGGCCTGGGTTCGGG
>CAMNYG010000208.1 GCA_946570335.1 uncultured Dietzia sp.
GGGTGCGGGCCTCGGGCACGCGCGCCGGGGCGGTCGCGGCCGGACTGCCCGTGGTACGGGCGACATGAGCGCGCCGGGCCCGTTCCGTAGGGCAGGGGGAGCGGACCACACCGGGGACTTGGGGTGAGCGGGGTCGGTGTACGTAGACTTGACCGGTGTCGCCGGGGTCCGTCCGGGCACATCGCCCTGAATCCGTGAGGGAGCACCAGCAGGTGGAGAGTACGTCGTCACGACCGGCACCGACCGGGCCGCTCCGCCGCACCGGTGGCAGCAAGGCCATCGTGGGGCTGGGTCTTCCGGACCCGTCGGCGCCGGGGCCCGCGGGATTGCCGATCGACACCGAGCGCATCGGGCCGGTCGAGGAGTGCGGGGTCTTCGGGGTGTGGGCTCCGGGCGAGGACGTCGCCAAGCTCACCTATTACGGCCTGTACGCGCTGCAGCACCGCGGGCAGGAGGCCGCCGGGATCGCGGTGGCGGACGGCGAGCAGGTGCTCGTCTACAAGGATCTCGGGCTTGTCAGTCAGGTCTTCGACGAGAAGACGCTGGAGTCCATGCACGGCCACATCGCGGTGGGGCATTGCCGCTACTCCACGACCGGCGCGGCGACCTGGGACAACGCCCAGCCGATGTTCCGGCCCACAGCGGACGGCGGCTCGGTGGTGCTCGGCCACAACGGCAACCTGGTCAACACCATGGAGCTCAAGCGGCACGCCGAGCAACTCGGCATCCGTGGCTATTCCGAGGAGAGCACGCACTCCGACTCGGACATCGTGTGCACGCTGCTGGCACACGAGGCACAGGAGCACGGGCTGGAGGAGGCGGCCGCCCGGCTGCTGCCGCGGCTGCGTGGCGCCTACTGCCTCACCTTCTCCGACGAGAACACGCTGTACGCGGCCAGGGACCCGCACGGGGTGCGGCCGCTCGCGCTGGGCCGGTTGGACCGCGGCTGGGTGGTCTCCTCCGAGACCTCGGCCCTGGACATCGTGGGTGCCTCGTTCGTCCGCGACATCGAGCCGGGCGAGCTCATCGCGATCGACGCCGACGGGGTCCGGTCCCGCCGCTTCGCCGAGTCCACCCCCAAGACCTGCGTGTTCGAGTATGTCTACCTGGCGCGGCCCGACTCGGTGATCAACCAGCGGTCGGTCAACTCGGCGCGCGTCGAGATCGGCCGTCGTCTGGCCGAGGAGCATCCGGTCGCGGAGGGCGACCTGGTGATCCCGGTCCCCGAGTCCGGCACCCCGGCCGCGGTGGGGTACGCCCAGGGGTCGGGAATCCCGTTCGCCCAGGGGCTGACCAAGAACGCCTACGTCGGCCGCACGTTCATCCAGCCCAGCCAGACCATCCGGCAGCTGGGCATCCGGCTCAAGCTCAACGCGCTGCGTGAGGTCACCCGCGGGCGCAGGCTGGTGGTGGTGGACGACTCGATCGTCCGTGGCAACACGCAGCGTGCGCTGATCCGGATGCTGCGCGAGGCCGGAGCGGCGGAGGTCCACGTACGGATCGCGTCCCCGCCGGTGCGGTGGCCCTGCTTCTACGGGATCGACTTCGCGACCCCGGCCGAGCTCATCGCCAACGGTGTCGACGTCACGGACGGGATGCTCGAGGGCGTCCGCCGGGCGATCGGCGCGGACAGCCTCGGCTACATCTCCGTGGACGGGATGATCGAGGCCAGCGGGCAGCGTCGGGACGAGCTGTGTGCCGCCTGCTTCGACGGCCACTATCCGATCGCGCTGCCGGACGATTCGCCCATGAGTGCGGTTGTCCGTGCGCTGGACGCCGAGGTCGACGACGAGCCCGCGGCCCCGACCCCCGATGCCCGGATCACAGGGCCCCGGATCCCGACCCCGAACGACAGCGTGGACGCCGTCCGCAGACCCTGACCGGGCACCCGAGGCGGGGCCCACGAGGAGAAACACATGACCGAGAACTCTCACCTCCCCGAAGGCGCGTCGTACGCTGCCGCCGGTGTCGACATCGATGCCGGTGAGCGCGCCGTCGAGCTGTTCGCCCCGCACGCCAAGCGGGCGACCCGGCCGGAGGTGATGGGTGGTCTCGGGGGTTTCGCCGGCCTGTTCTCACTGAAGAACTCCTACCGGCAGCCGCTGTTGGCGTCGTCCACCGACGGCGTCGGCACCAAGATCGCCGTCGCCCAGGCGATGGACATCCACAACACGGTCGGCATCGACCTGGTGGCGATGGTGGTGGACGACCTGGTCGTGTGTGGCGCCGAGCCGCTGTTCCTGCAGGACTACATCGCGATCGGCAAGGTCGTGCCCGAGCACGTCGCCAGTATCGTCGAGGGGATCGCCGAGGGCTGTGTCCAGGCCGGCTGCGCGCTGCTGGGCGGCGAGACCGCCGAACACCCGGGTCTCATGGCGCCCGGCGAGTACGACATCTCGGCGACCGGCGTCGGCATCGTCGAGGCCGACGAGGTCCTGCAGGCGGAGAACGTCAGGCCCGGCGATGTGATCGTCGGCATGGCCTCCTCGGGCCTGCACTCGAACGGTTACTCGCTGGCCCGACACGTGCTGCTGGACCTCGCCCGGCTGCCGCTTGAGGGCCACGTCGAGGAGTTCGGCCGCTCCCTGGGCGAGGAGCTCCTCGAGCCCACCCGCATCTACGCCCTCGACTGTCTGAGTCTGATCGCCGAGACCGACGTGCGTGTGTTCAGCCATGTCACCGGGGGCGGTCTGGCCGAGAACCTGGCCCGCGTCATGCCGCGTGGCCTCGTCGCACGCCTGGACCGTGGCCGCTGGCAGGTGCCGGCGGTGTTCGGCACGATCGCCCATCACGGCCGCGTCGAGCAGGCCGAGATGGAGCGTACGTTCAACATGGGCGTCGGCATGGTGGCCGTGCTGCCCGCCGAGGACGTGGACCGTGCCCAGGCCGTGCTGACGGCCCGGCACGTGGACAACTGGGTGATCGGCCAGGTGGAGAAGTGCGGCGACGACGCCGACTCCCCCCGCGTCATCCTTGAGGGCTCGCACGCCCGCTTCTGACGCCCGCGCGGGCGTCAGACCGGCGCGCACCCGGTCGCCGGCTACGGAAGCCGCCCGCGCACGGTAGAACCCGCGCACGGAGGAACCCGCGCAAGAAAGGGCCGGGCATCACCTGAGTGATGCCCGGCCCTTGCGCGTAGTCGAGTGTGCGATCAGTACCGTGAGTCGCTGTCGGACCACGACGCGTACGGGTCGTCGTCCTCTTCGACCCGGGTGGACTGGCGTCCTCCCGACAACTCCTGCTGAAGACGTTCAAGATCCGTCTGCGGAGTGTTGTACTTCAGTTCGCGAGCGACCTTGGTCTGCTTCGCCTTCGCGCGGCCTCGGCCCATTGACCTGACCCCCTCGGAAACGGTGCTGGGCCACCTCGGGGGTGCCCATCGCAAGTGTGAGTATGTACCTGAGCACAGGATAGCGTGCCCGGCGCGGAATGTCCGCCCGGGTGTCGGGGGCCCTTCACAATCGGTGTGTTCCCGGCGTCAGGGACCGGGGTGGGTGAGGCGCTGATGCGGGGCTCGGGCCGGGCCGCGGAGCCGGACGTTCCGGGCAGGTGGGCCGGAGAACGGGAGTCCGAGGCCCGGACCCTCCTGCAGGGGCCCTATGTCTGGCCGCGGAGCCGCTTGACTGCCTCCCTGCCGGCCTGCGGGCCGGACTCCCGGGGGTAGGTGTCGGCGTCGATCGCGGCGGACACTCCGTCGATCTCCAGCTCGGCGTCCGGGGGTACGGCGCGCTTGAGCAGTGCCAGCGCGACGGGGCCGTATTCGTGGTGCTGGACCACGGTGCCGACGCGGCCCACCGGCCTTCCCCCGGAACGGACCTCGGCGCCGGTCGCCACCTGGTCGTCGCCGGCCGAACCGTCCAGGTGCAGCCGGATCAGCACGCGCGGTGAGCGACCCAGATTGTGCACGCGGGAGACGGTCTCCTGGCCGCGGTAGCAGCCCTTCTCCAGGTGCACGGCGCCGCGCTCGGCCACCTCGCCGATCCAGGTGGGCACCTCGTGCGGGATGGTCTTCTCGTCGGTGTCCACGCCGATGCGGCCCCGCAGGGGGGTGGTGTCGGCGACGCGCAGGGCCTCGTACGCCCACGAGCCGGCGGGGCGGGCCCCTGCGGCCACGGCCGCGTCGAAC
>CAMNYG010000209.1 GCA_946570335.1 uncultured Dietzia sp.
CGCACCTCACGCCTGACCGCAGCCGTCGGGGACCTCGGCGTGGACGCCCGGGTGGTGAGGGCCGCGCTCGCTACCGCGGAGGCGCTGCCCTCGTCGTCCTCGCGCTGGGCGGTCTGCGTGGAATCGTGCCGGACCCGCACGACCGTGGGACTGGTCGAGCGGACCCGGGCCGGCCTGACCCTCGTCGATCGGGCGGTGGTGCACCGCCGTGACGTCACCCGCGACGGTCTCGGCGACGACGAGATCCCACGCATCCTCGGGGCGATCGCCGACCTGCGGCGCAGTCGCCGGGAGACCGCGGCGGGCTCGACGGAGGTCCTGGCTCGCGGACGGCTGGCGGAGAGGGTCGTCGACGCCTGCGACCGGGCTCGGCTGCTGTCGTTCGTGGTACCGCCGATCTCCCCGGTGGAGGCGGCCTCGCGGCTCTACGCGGGCCTGTGATCGTCCGGATGACCGGCCCGGACAGAATTTTCCGGTCGGATGGAACCGCCCGGACGCCCGGGTGCGTCGAACACTGTGACGGACCCAGAAGGCATCCGCACGACTACAGGGGAGGCAGACATGAGCGGTTTCGCTACGCATATCGGGACCATGGACACCGCGGCCACGAGGGTCGACGAGGTCAACATGGAGATCAATCGGCTGCTCGGCAACGTCCGGGACTCCGTGTCCCAGCTGGGTGGCGGTGTCTGGCGAGGGACCGCCCAGGCCCGGTTCACCCAGATCATGTCCGAGTGGCAGCAGCAGAGCACCAAGCTCAACCAGGCGCTCGAGGGCATCTCGGAGACCATGCGGGTCAACAGTTCGTCCTTCAACGCCGCGGACGAGGACTCCGCCCAGATGATCTCCCGGGCCGGCGCCGCCGGACCGCTGAACATCTGATCAACGCACACCTTTCGACACGGGGAGAACAGACATGACCTCAGGACAGATCACCTACGATCACGGCTCGATCGATGCACTTGTGGGCCGGGTGTCGCAGGCCTCCGGTCAGCTGCGAAACACGCTGGACGATCTCAAGCAGTATCTTGCGCCGCTCGTCGCCGAGTGGGAGGGCGACGCCGCCCTCGCCTACCAGATGCACCAGAACGACTGGGACCAGGCGGCAGCCGCGCTGCAGGCGATGCTCGCGGAGATCTCGCAGGCCGCCATCCAGGGAAACCAGGGAATGGCCGCCGCTGACCGCGCCGCCGCCCGGGGCTGGGGCTGAGGCTGGACCACGCAGCAGGAGACGACCCGTTGTGACGGGAAGACCCCTCGAGCCGACCTCCGCTCAGGGCGGCACGAGGGGACTTCCCGTCGTTCTCGGGGACGCGCTCCGCGACGTGGTGCGCGACCGGCTTTCGCCCGTGTCGGAAGGGGGGATGTCGGTGGCAGGAGTGCGAAAGCGGCGCCACCCGAGGGGGTATGGCGCGGAGCGGTCAATAGACAGATCTGTCTATGCTGGGGTCGTCCCCTCTAGAAAGGACCTACTTATGACTCCGCTCAGCGTGAGCGCCCGGTGGCTGCACGAGCGTCTGGGCGACGAGAACCTCGTCGTCGTCGACGCCACCAACCACCTGCCCGTCCCCACCGACGGCCCCTACGTCCCCGAGTCCGGCGCGCAGACCTACCGCGCCGAGCACATCCCCGGTGCCTTCTTCGCCGACCTTCTCGGCGACTTCGCCGACCCGGAGGCCACCGATCCGTGGACCGCACCCGACCACGAGCGGTTCGCGGCCGCGGCCGGCGCGCTGGGAATCGGCGACGGCGCCACAGTCGTGGTCTACGACCAGCACGACGGCTTCTGGGCCACCCGCTTCTGGTGGCACCTGCGCTACGAGGGCTTCGACCGGGTGACCGTCCTGGACGGCGGTCTCCCGGCATGGAAGGCGGCCGGGTACGAGGTGACCGACGTGGTCCCCGAGCCGACCCCGCGCACCTTCACCGGAACCCGCCGACCGGGGCTGATCCGCTCGACCGACGAGATCGCCGCGAACCTCGACGACGCCGGGACCATACTGGTCAACGTCCTCGACGAGGCCACCTACCGCGGCGAGGTCGACACCTACGCGCGGCGTGGCCACATCCCCGGCAGCATCAACCTGCCGGTGTTCACCCTGAAAGACCCCGAGACCGGGAGGCTGCGGCCAGTTGACGAGTTGCGGGCCGAGTTCTCCGAGGCCGGACTGCTCGACGAGGACAAGCGCGTCGTGACCTACTGCGGTGGCGGCATCGCGGCCACTGGAGTTGCCCATGCGCTGGCGCTCGCCGGGCGCGACGACGTGGCGATCTATGACGGCTCGATGACCGCGTGGGCCGCAGATCCAGACCTGCCTCTCGTCACGGGCGACAGTCCGCGCTGACGGGATCGTCGCCGACCTCCTGTCTGCACCGCCCCGCCCCGGACGCCGGAAATCCGCCGCCCGGCCGTAGGGTCCATTACCGCTGTAGTGGTGGCGGATCCGAAGGCCCGGTAGCGGATCCGGTGAGGCGGGTCGGTCTGGTCAGCTCAGTGGGCGCCGGCAAAGGCCTGGGCCAGGCGCGAGATCTTCTGCGCCCGGGCCAGCCGCGGCAGGTCCGAACCATCCCGGGCGCGCTCGCCGCCGGGGCCCAGCTCGTCTATCACGGACTGCGCCCACGAGACGTCCGCAGCGGACGGGGCGAGAACCTCATTGATGTAGGGGGCCTGATCCACGCGCAGGCACAGCTTGCCGGTCATCCCCATCTCGACCGCGTGCTCGGCGGCCTCCCTGAGAGCTCGAGTGTCGTTGGAGATGGTCGGCCCGTCGATCGGCGGGGCCACTCGTGCGACCCGGCTCGCCACCACGAACTGCGAGCGGGTGTAGGCCAGTGCGATCTGCGACGAGCCGATGCCGGTATCGCGGCGGAAGTCGCCCACGCCGAACGCCAGCCGCACGACCTGCTCGGACTTGGCGATCTCCGCAGCCTGCGCCAAACCGTCGGCGGACTCGACCAGCGCGACGATCGGAGTGCCGGGCGTCAGGCGTGCGGCGGTGAGGGCCACATGCTCTGCGTTCTCGGTCTTGGCCAGCATCACGCCGTCCAGACCGGGGGAGTGCCCCAGTGCCATGAGGTCCTTCTCCCACTCGGGGGAGCGGACGTCGTTGATCCGGATCCACGCGTGATTGCCGGCCTCGAGCCACTGCCGGACCTCGCGGCGGGCGCGCTCCTTCTCCGCCTGCCGGCAGCCGTCCTCGACATCCAGCACCACGACATCCATCTCGGACTTCACCGCGGCATCGAAACGATCGGACTTGTCCGCCGGCAGGAGCAGCCAGGAACGGGCGATCGTCGGCGGGATGGTCGAGGTGGAACTCATGGGTACCGGTCATCCTTTGCTCGAGAGGAGGCAGGTGTCGCGCTTCAACCCCCTCACGATACGTGGAGCGGTCCCCACCACCCCAAACAGCAACGCGTTCCTACATTTCGGGAGTGGTGGCCAACTGGATGAGATTGCCGCAGGTGTCGTCGATGATCATCGTCCACACCGGCCCCATCTCCGTGGGCGGCTGCACGATCCGGGCGCCACGCTCCAGCAGTTCGGTGTGGACATGGTCGATGTCGTCCACCTCGAACTGCGCGGCGGGGATGCCGTCGGCGTGCAGTGCAGAGGCATAGGCGCGCGCCGCGGGGTGCTGGTCGGGCTCGAGCAACAGCTGCGTCCCCTCCGGGTCCCCGGGGTCCACCACGGTGAGCCAGCGGAACTCGCCGGCGGGGACGTCGTATTTGACGACGAACCCCAGCACGTCCGTATAAAAACTCAGGGCGCGTTCCTGGTCGTCGACGTGGACGGAGGTCATGGTGATCCGAGGCATGACACCGAGCGTAGGCGCGCGGGACGGCGGCGAGGCTGGTTCAGCCGCAGCGGTGCCGACCTGTGACCGTGGGGGTCGCACGTCCGTGGATAGGTGACCGATCGTGTCCGCAGGTCACCGTCGACCTGTTGACTGGGCGGCGGGGGGAGGGCCACCCTTTCCTGGTGAGCACCCCACCATCCGCCTCCGATGCGACGTCCTCCCCTCCCGCGATCGAAGCCGAGAACCTCGTCAAGAGGTTCGGTGACTTCACCGCGGTCGACGGCATCTCCTTCACCGTCCCCGCCGGATCGGTGCTGG
>CAMNYG010000210.1 GCA_946570335.1 uncultured Dietzia sp.
GACCTCGTCGACCAGTGCAGCGCGTTCGCGAGTCGCCCGCAGCGCCGCATCATGCTCGGCAGCCGCCCGGTCCACCTCGGTGTCCACCGCCGAGCAGACCTGCCGGCGTTCGGCCACCACGAGCCCGGCCGCCTCCAGTCGGGCCACCTCCGCCTCGACGCTGGACAGCGACTCCGTATGGGCCTTGTGCAGTGCCGCCTGCGCCGCGTGGTCGTCGACAGCGGCGTCGAGTTCTGCGTGTCCCGCCTTCGCGGACGACAGTGCGGACCGGGCCGCGGCGACCCGGGTCTCCGAGCGGGCCAGATCACCGGTGGGCTCCCCTCGCTTCGCGGTGAGATAGCGGTCGCGCTCCTCGGATACGCGGGAGATCAGATTGTCGTCGCCCGTCGGGTCCTCACCACCTGCAGCCGCGTCGAGTGCGCGACGCAGCGAGTCCATTCCCGCGGCCGCGTCAACCTGGCCGATCGGCTCGTCCTGGGCGATGCGCAATGCGCGCCACAGCGAGCGGTCGACCTTACGTTCCAGCAGGTCGCGGACGTGATTGTGGGCATCGTCGCCTGTCAGTGCCTGACGTGCCGAACCAGGAAACTCCAGTGAGGTCCGCTTGCCCCGGACGAACTCCTTGCGGTAACGCATCCGCTGGTCATCGATCGTGAACTCGGCCTCGACCACCACCGGGACGTCGCGCCCCACGGGGCTCGCAGCCCTGATGTCCGCTCTGCCCGAGGAAGCCTTGTGCTCCAGCAGCATCTCGAGTGCGTCCATGAGGCTGGTCTTGCCGGACTCGTTCGGCCCCTCGATCACCAGGACCCCACGCTGCGGGATCTCGACCTCCTCGCGAACCACGCCCCGGAAGTCCTCGAGCAACAATCGGTGCAGGATCACCGGGCTCCTCCGTCCACGAGTCGGTACAGCAAACTCAGCGCGTGGCCTGCGTCCTCGGCCTCCGGGCCGCCGCCCGCCGCCAGTTCCACGAGGTCCGCCACCGCGCGCCCCGCGTATCCGTCGACCAGGTCCGTGAGGTCCGTGTCGTCCGCCCGCACCACCAGGTGGGTCCGTGAATCGCGGAGGTAGGCGCAGGCGAACAAGGCTGCCCACCGCTCCACCGCTTCGTCGATCCGTGCCCGCAGTGCCACCCCCACCGTGCCGGTGAGCCCGAGCTTGAGGACCGTGCGCGGCTTGTCCTCGATCGCCTCGATCCGCGCGGTGAGCGCGTCGAGGTCCGCATCCGTGTCGATCCGGGCGTTCACCGCCAGGAAGGACCAGCGCCCGGTCCGTAGCGGGGTCACCGTGCACTGACCGCGGTCCCCGCCGGAACCGACCCGGTCCAGTTCCACGAGCAACGCATGACCGGAATCCTTCTCCACATCGTCGAAGTCCGTGGTCTCGGGTGCTCCCGAGAACCAGATGCGCTCACCAGAACCGACGCGGGTCACCGAGTGACGGTCGCCGAGCGCCACATAGTCGAGCCGACCCGAATCGACGGCCTCCTCCAGTACGGACACTGCGATGGCCTCCACCGACGGCGAATGTCCCCCGTAGACCTCGTCGGTCCCGCCGTGCGCCACGAGCACGCGCAGCGCGTCCGTAGGTTCGAGCGAGTCCAGCAGTGCGGGAAGCCGCGACGGGTCGGGCCTCTTGGAGGTCCACGGGACTCCCACCACCTCGACTCCGGGGAGGACTTCCAGCGGCCCGGAGCCGTCGAGTACCACCACGGATCCGCCGTCGACCGCCGAGGCGAAGTCACGGCACCGCAACACCGAGGACACGTCCAGGGGGTCGTGGTTGCCGGGCAGGATCAGGACCGGCACGGGGAATCCTGCCAGGACCTCGGCCGCGCGGAGGACCACTGACCTCGGCACCGCATTGTCCTCGAACGAATCGCCGGCCACCACGATGAACTGGGCGCCATGCTCGGTGGCCAGCTCGCCGAGCGCCGCGACGGCGGCCAGCCTGTCAGCGGTGAAGACGGCCTGGGATTCGTCGCCCAGGAAACGCCTGGTCATCCCGAGCTGCCAGTCGGCCGTGTGGAGGAATCGGACGGTGTCGCCGTCCCGTGGCGTGGTCATGGCCGCATGGTAGGCCGCGGCTACGACAGGATCCCGCCGGGAGCGGCCGTCACGGTGTCCCGTACCGGCTGAAGGCGTCGAGGAAGTCCTCGAGATCGGCCACCACGCGCAGCTGCTCGAGCGGGTCGTTGGTCGCCGCCGCGGCCATCCTCCTGGTGACCGGAGCGTCCAGCAGGTCCTCGAGACCTGCCGGCGCCGGCGAGGGCACGACGGGCAGGACCGGAGCGGTCCCCCACAGGCTCTGCTCGACGTCGATGCCCACCTCGGCCTGCCCGTCTGCTCCGCGCAACACCGCCCCCAGGTGGTCGGCGCCCAGCCCCCGCAGCTCGAACAGGACCTCCGGGTGGGTGTCCCACCACTCGACCATGATGTTCGCAGCGGCGAGTACGTGACGGCACGGGCCGGGCTGCACCGGGCAATGACACGAGAAGGTGGTGGCACCGTGGACCGCCGGCAACAACAGGAATCCGACCGTGTCGGAGAAGGTCCCCGTGAGCGCGCCCAGTACTCCGCTCTCCTCCTGCCGCAGCTCCGTGCGCAGTGCGTCCGAGTCTGTGGGGTCGAGTGGTGCGAACACGAACTCCACCGTGAAAGGCCGGGGTCTGCTGCTGTCCACGTCGAAGCGCACCGTTCGGCCCGAATGGTCCAGAGACAACACCGTGCCCCGGCGCGCATCGGTGCGCCCGAGGTGAACATCGCGTCGGGACAGCCCGGACTCGAGATCCCCGATCCATCGTCTGCTCCACATGTGGGTGCCGAACGCCCCTGCCCGCGAGCGCGCCCTGATCCCCGATCCCGTGCTCACGGCTCGTCGACCCCTTCATCGGTCAGTGCGACCAACGCGGCCAGGTCCGCGTCGTCCAGTTCGGTCAGTGCTCCGGCCAGGGGGCCGAGGGTCAGTTCCGCCAGCTCCCGCTTGTCCTCCAGCAGTTCGTCGATGCGCTCCTCGACAGTCCCTGGGGCGACGAGCGTGCGGACCTGGACCACTCGCGTCTGCCCGATACGGTGCACGCGATCCGTGGCCTGGTTCTCCACCGCCGGGTTCCACCACCGGTCAAGGTGCACCACGTGGTTGGCCTCGGTCAGGGTCAGTCCGGTTCCGCCCGCGCGTAACGACGCCAGCATGACCGCCGGTCCGCCGGGGCTCTGGAAATCCCGGACCATCTCGGAACGACCGGCCGCGGAGACCCCGCCGTGGAGGAAGGGCACCGCGACCGCCGCGCGTCGCTCGAGCATCGGCAGGATGAGGTCCCCGAAGGCCCGGTACTGGGTGAACAGCAGCACCTTCTCGTCGGCCTCGAGAATCTCGGTGAGGACCTCGTCGAGTGCGGCGAGCTTGCCTGACCGGTGCCGCCCGCCGCGCAACAACGCCGAGCCGTCGCCGAGATAGTGGGCCGGGTGATTGCAGACCTGTTTGAGCGCGGTGAGCCCGGAGAGGATGGCGCCTTTCCTCGCAGCCCCCTCCGATTCCTTGACCTGCTCCAGCATGTCCTCCACGATCGCCTGGTACAGGGTCGCCTGCTCACGGGTGAGCGGGGCGTCCACCCGGATGTGCTGCTTGTCCGGCAGGTCGGCGACCACCCGAGGATCCGATTTGAGCCTGCGCAGCACGAACGGGCTCGCGAGCGCGCGCAGCCGGGACGCGGCGGACTCGTCCCGACGGGATTCGATCGGGACCGCGAACCGTGCCCGGAAAGTACTGGCCGAGCCCAGCGTCCCGGGGTTGACGAACTCCAGTACCGCTCGCAGTTCGTCGAGGCGGTTCTCGACGGGTGTACCGGTGAGGGCGATCCTGTGCTCGGCCGGGATCGCCATGAGCGCCCGCGACACCGCCGTGGTGGGGTTCTTGATGGTCTGCGCCTCGTCCGCCACGAGGCGCCGCCAGGGCATCCCGGCGAGCAGTTCGACGTCCCGCGTCGCCGTCCCGTAGGAGGTGAGCACCAGGTCCGCCTCGCCGAGTCGTGCGGCCGCCCCGCCCTCCCGGTCGCGGTTCGGCCCGTGGTGTACCGCGACGGTCAGCCCCGGCGCGAACGTGGCCGCCTCCCG
>CAMNYG010000211.1 GCA_946570335.1 uncultured Dietzia sp.
GACGAGGGCCCGGTTCAGTTCAGTGCCGAGGGGAACGACAACTGCGAGGTCGTCTTCACCGTCCAGAACCAGACCAACAGCAGGTTCTACACGATCGATTATCAGATCGACGGCGAGTTCGACGGCCACGAGGACGGCACCTGGGCAGAACGGATGCACGCCGGAAACGACACCGGCGACATCCGCTGGGGAGCGCATTCGGAGATCGCGGACGACACGGAGGAGTTCCAGTCCGGCGGGCCGGGTTACGTCTCCAATCTGGACCCGGTCACCTCCACCCTGACCGTCAACCTCCGGGACCTCGACGACCTCCCGAACCCCGAGGCCGGGGAGCGTACGATCGAGTACCGCTTGATCTATGGCCCGCACACCCCGCATCGCGACGACCCCAACGTGTACGAGACCACGGTGACCGGCTGCGCGGAGCCCACGGGCCCGGTCGCAGGCTCCGTTGGTTCGCTGGATCTTCTCGGCTCGCTCGAGAGCTTCATCAGTTCGATCGACTTCGGCGGTTCACTGGGCAGTCTGACCGAGAGCTGAGGCGAGGCCGCCGACCTGAACTCGCGGGGACGTAGCGGGTGTGGGGTTCAGAACAGCTGACGGAGATTCGCGCGGGCCAGGTCGATTAGCTCGTCACCGCGACCCGAGAGCACGGTGCGCAGGGAGTAGAGCGTGAAGCCCTTGGCCTGGGCCGCGCTGATCGCCGGCGGGATGGTGAGCTCCTGACGCTCCACCTCCACGTCGAGCAGGGCGGGCCCGTCGTGGTCGAGGAACTGCTTGACGACCTTGGGCAGGTCCTTGGACTTGTCGGTCCGGAATCCCGCCAGTCCGCAGGCCTCGGCGACCTTCGAGAAATCCGGATTGGTCAGCTCGGTGCCGAAGTTCACGAACCCGTCGGCCTTCATCTCCACCTCCACGAAGTTGTACGAGGAGTTGTTGAACACCACGACCTTCACCGGTAGGTCGTGCTCGACCAGCGTGAGCAGCTCACCCATCAGCATCGACAGCCCGCCGTCGCCCGCGAGGGCGATCACCTGCCGACCTGGCGAGGCCGCCTGGGCGCCGATCGCCTGCGACAGCGCGTTGGCCATCGACCCGTGGGTGAACGACCCGACGATCCGCCGGCGCCCGTTCATGGTCAGATAGCGGGCCGCCCAGATGACGGGACTGCCGACGTCGGGCAGGAACACCGCGTCCTCGTCCGCCGCCTCGTCGATCAAGCGCGTCAGGTACTGCGGGTGGATGGTCCGCTTGGACGGCGTGGCCAGCTCGTCCAGCGTGCGCCGCGTCTTGGCGTAGTGCTTGGTGGCGTCGTCGAGGTGCTTGCGGTCCGCGTGCGTGCGCAGACGGGGCAGCAGCGCGCGGATCGTCTCCGCGACCCCACCGACGAGCGGCACCTCCACCGGCGTCCGCCGGCCGATCCGCTCGCCCCGGATGTCGACCTGGATCACCGTGGCCTCGGGATAGAACTGCGGATAGGGCAGATCGGACCCCAGGACCAGGAGCGTTTCCGCGGACATCATGGCCCGGTAGCCGGAGGAGAATCCGAGTAGGCCGGTCATCCCCACGTCGTACGGGTTGTCGTGCTCCACCCACTCCTTGCCACGCATCGCGTGGACGATCGGTGCCTTGAGCGTCTCCGCGATCTGCAGCAGTTCGTCGTGGGCACCCGCACACCCGGCGCCGGCGAGGATCGTGACGTCCTCGCAGTCGTCGAGCACACCGGCGGCGCGCGCGAGGTCCTCCTCCGCCGGGACCACCTGGCTCGAGGTGGGCCGGATCGCGGTCACCTCGGCGGCGATCTCCTCCAGCGCCACGTCGCCGGGCAGCACGAGCACGGCCACCCCGCGCCGCTCGATGGCCGCACGCATGGCGATACGGAGCAGTCGCGGTGCCTGTTCCGCCGACGAGACGAGTTCCGCGTACACACTGCACTCGCGGAACACCTCCTGCGGATGGGTCTCCTGGAAGTATCCCGTACCGATCTCGCCCGACGGAATGTGCGAGGCCAGCGCGAGCACAGGCACTCCGGAGCGCTGGGCGTCGAACAGGCCGTTGATCAGGTGCAGGTTCCCCGGCCCGCACGAGCCCGCGCACACTGCGAGCTCACCGGTCAGCGCGGCCTCCGCCGAGGCGGCGAACGCTGCCGCCTCCTCGTGCCGGGTGGTCATCCAGTCGACGCCGTCGACCTGCCTGATGGCGTCCGTGACCCCGTTGAGCGAGTCGCCGGGCAGTCCGTAGACGCGCCGGACCCCCGATACGTGGAGCGTGTCGATGATGTGTCGAGCGACAGTGGTACGTGCCATGTTGTCGACCCTACGACCTCCGCTCGCGTGCGGACGCCGATCGCGGAACGCGGGTCAGGAGCCGGGCGTGCCCGTCGGAGTGGGCGCGGCCCCGGTGGTGGCCTCGTCGTCGTCGCCCTCCCCGTCGTCCCACACGGCCTCGCCGCGCGCGATCATGCCGGCCTCGGTACTGAGGGTGACCTGGGGCAGGAAGAACGCGAAGAGCAGTGCGACGGCGAGGACCGGCACCACGAACCAGAGGGCGGGAGCCAGGGCGTTCGCATAGGAGTCCACGATCCCCTGATGCAGCGGATCGGACAGGGTCGCCACGAAGGCCGGCGTGACCCCGCTGGGATCGAGTCCGGCGGCCATTGCCTGCTCCGGATTGGCGGCCACCGTGTCGGTGAGATTGGCGATCAGCCGATCGGTGAACAGCGAACCGAACCAGGCGGTACCGATCGCGGCACCGATCTCGCGGAAGTAGTTGTTCGAGCTCGTGGCCACGCCCACCTCGTGCGGGTCGACCGCGTTCTGGACCGCCAGGACGATGACCTGCATGACCAGGCCCAGTCCGGCGCCGAAGAACAGCAGCATGCCCATGATCTGCCAGATCGGCGTGGAGCCGGTCATCTGCGTCATCACCGCGACGGTGGCCGTGGTCAGCGCCATGCCGACGATCGGGTAGATGCGGTAGCGACCCGTCTTGGTGATCGCGATACCGGAGCCGATCGAGGTGGCCATGAGGCCGACCATCATCGGGATCATGAGCAGGCCCGAGCCGGCGGCCGAGGTGCCGGTGGCCATCTGCAGGAACGTCGGGATGAAGCCGATCGCGGCGAACATGGCCACACCCAGCACGAACGCGATGGCGGTGGCCACGATGAACACACGGCCGGTGAACAGGTGCAGCGGCAGGATCGGCTCCTCCGCGCGGCGCTCCACCAACACCAGGGCGATGACGCACGCGACCGTGCCGACGATCATGGCGATCATGCCCGGTGAGTCCCAGGCCAGCTGATCGCCGCCGAGGTCGGTGACCAGGACCAGGCCCGCGGTGCCCAGCACCATGAACAGGATGCCTGCCCAGTCGACCTTCGCGGTGCTGTGCTTGGTGGGCAACTTCATGTACTTCCACGCCAGCGCGAACGCGATGATGCCGACCGGCACGTTGATCCAGAAGCACCAGCGCCAGTGGGCGGTGTCGGTGAAGAAGCCGCCGAGCAGCGGGCCGGCGACCGCCGAGATCCCGAAGACGGCGCCCATCGGGCCCATGTACTTGCCGCGCTCGGAGGCGGGCACGATGTCGGCGATGATCGCCTGCGACAGGATCATCAGCCCGCCGCCGCCCAGGCCCTGCACGCCGCGCCACGCGACGAGCTCCCAGAAACCCGCCTCGGTGGCCGGGTCGGTGAAGAAGCCGGCCGAGCCGGATCCGATCGAGCCCAGCGTGAAGATCGCGATGGCACCCAAGAAGAGATTCCGGCGGCCGATCAGGTCCCCGAACTTGCCGTACAGCGGCATCGTGATGGCCACCGCGAGGATGTAGATCGTGATGATCCATGCCTGGTGCTGGACGCCGTTGAGCTCACCGACGATCGTCGGCAGGGCCGGGCCCAGGATCGACTGGTCGAGCGAGGCGAGGAACATGCCCGCCATGAGGGCACCGAAGATGATCCAGACCGTGCGCGGGGTGAGCGTGATCGGATCGTCCCCGGTGGGCGCGGGGTGCGCCGTGGAGGTGCTGGTCAAGGAAGTGGCCTTTCATCGGTGAATGCGGTGCGTAGGAGGTCGAAGTAGCGGGCGACCAGCTCCGCGAGGGGGGTG
>CAMNYG010000212.1 GCA_946570335.1 uncultured Dietzia sp.
GCACCATCAGCGCGTTGAGCATCATCAGCGAGGCGACACGCCGGTGTCGATCTCGCTGATGGTGCGCAACCGGGCCGGGACTCGCTGATGGTGCTCAACCGGGCCGGACTTCGCTGATGGTGCGCATTCGGTATCGGCTGCGGGGCGAATCGGCCCGCGGGTCGTAGGGGTCGTGCATCCTGGGGCGATGGCAGGTGTGAATGCCTCGCAACCGGGCGGCGAGAGCCGGGCTGCCGCGGGCGGAGGTGCCGAGGGGCGAGCTGCCGCGGGTCCGGGGGAGCGACGACGACGCGATCATCCACAGGGAGACCTCGGAGTTCGATCGCGGGCTGTCCTTTTTCGACGCCATCTACGGCTTCGCCGTGACGTTGCTCATCGCGAATGTGGACCTGCCCGAGCCCCGGGAGTGGCGGGACCTGTCATCCCTGGCGCAATCGGGTCTGGGGCAACAGCTGTTCGGGGTGGTCCTGAGTTTCGTGGTGATCTGCGCGCTGTGGCGGGTCAACGTGCGGCTCATCAAGCAGATGGAGGGGCTCAACGGGCCCATGATGGTGGCCAATTTGGCGGCGACCGGGCTGGTGATCCTCGTGCCGTTCACCACCGACGTGATCAGCGACCCGCAGACGTCGGCGCTGGCACTACCGACGGTGCTGTACGCGGTGAACAGCGCCGGTGTCTCGCTGGCGCAGTCGGTGGTCTACCAGCTCGGACGGGCCGCCGGCCTGGAGCGGCGTCAGACCTCGGCGCGGGAGAACAGGCCGGGGCTGCTTGCGGCGGCGGTCACCCCGGCCGTGTTCGTGGCGTCTGTGCCCGTGGCGCTGACGCTCGGGGCGGGCGTGGCGCAGCTGTCATGGTTGGCGCTGGTCGTGCTGTTGCCCCTGGCCGGACGGTTCGCCGAGCGGGCCCGTCGGTCACAGGACCGCGCCCATGTGCCGGTGACTGGTCAGGCCGCGGAGCGGTAGCCGGTCATGGAGCCCGGATGACGGGCGGAGCCCTCGCGGACCGTCGGCGCCCGCCGAGGGGTGAAATGTCAGCCCCCGGGCGTTCTCGTCGGCTCGGGGACAGGGGCGCCTACTGCGGATTCCGCGGGAACACTTGAACTAGATAGACCGGTCTGTCTATTATTGCTGCCATGAACACGCGACGAATGCCCACGGCCGGCCCGGCGGCATCCGCGCGTGCACAGCACCGGTGTCCCGGGTCGGCAGAGCCCCGCACGACCGCCACCGACACAATCCACCGGGAGAACACCATGCGCACCACCACTGCGACCGTCGCCACCACCCTGTCCGCCTCCGACTACCGAGTGGCCGTGCGGGCCGGCGCCCTCGTCGTGGACATCCGATCCCGCGCCCAGCGTGAGCGGCAGGGAGTGCTGGCGGGGGCGATTGCCGTCGAGGCCCGCCCGGTGGTCGACCTGCTCGACCCGTCCTCGCCGGCCCCGTTGGCCGCGGTCGCGAAGGGACGTCCGGTAGTGCTGGTCAGCGACGACGGGCTGGACGCCGAATTGTTCGCGCTCGAGCTGGCCTCTCGCGGGGTTCGGGGCGTCCGCGCCGTCGACGGCGGCTTCGACGCGCTTCGGGCGGTCCACGCACTGGCCCTGCTCGCCGACGCGGAACACCTGCAGCGCGAGCGTTCCGCGATCTCCGCGCACTGATCCGGATCCGGGCCTCGGCTGTCATCTGGCCCGGCAGCGACGAACTCCCGCGCTGCGCGACCCACCTCGCGCCGGGGATCTCCGCACCCGGGTTCGGCCCGCCGGGTAGGCGCTCGGGTTCGGCCCGCCGGGTAGAGGGGACTATCCTCGGAAGTCGTGACCGACTCGACTTCCTCCGCGCCCGGGGCCGTCCAGAACGAGCCCGCCGACGACACCCCCGAGCAGCTCCGCATCCGCCGCGACAAGCGGGCGCGCCTCCTGGAGTCGGGTGAGCAGGCCTATCCGGTCGGCGTCCCCCGCACCCACGGGCTGGCCGAGATCGTCTCGGACCCGCGTTTCGCCGCCCTCGCCCCGGGCGAGGAGACGGACGTCGAGGTGTCGGTGGCCGGGCGCGTGCTGTTCGTGCGCAACACCGGCAAGCTCTGCTTCGTCCGCCTGCAGGACGGCATCGATCCCGCCGCGGACCTGTCCGTGCCCGCGGCCGACGGCGAGCCGGACGGGTTCGCCCCGCAGCTGCAGGCCATGCTCTCGCTGGCCAACGTCGGTCAGGAGCGCCTCGACGCGTGGAAGCACGACGTCGACCTGGGAGACTTCGTCTCGGTGACCGGCCGGGTCGTGCGCTCCAAGCGCGGCGAACTGTCCGTCATGGCTGACTCGTGGGTGCTGGCGGCCAAGTCGCTGCGGCCGCTGCCGGTCGCGCACAAGGAGATGAGCGAGGACACCCGGGTCCGTCAGCGCTACACGGACCTCATCATGCGCGACCAGGCCCGCCGCAACGCGGTGCTGCGCATCAAGGTCGTGCGGGCCCTGCGGCACGCGCTGGAGAACCGCGGGTTCCTCGAGGTCGAGACGCCCATGCTGCAGACGCTGCACGGCGGCGCCGCGGCCCGGCCGTTCATCACGCATTCCAACGCACTGGACCTGGACCTGTACCTGCGCATCGCGCCCGAGCTGTACCTCAAGCGCTGCGTGGTGGGTGGTATCGAGCGCGTCTTCGAGATCAACCGCAACTTCCGCAACGAGGGCGTCGACTCCTCGCACAGCCCCGAGTTCGCGATGCTCGAGACCTACCAGGCCTACGGCGACTACAATACGGCCGCCACCATGATCCGCGAGGTCATCCAGGAGGTGGCCACCGAGGTGTTCGGCTCCACCACGGTCACGCTCGTGGACGGCACCGAGTACGACCTCGGCGGCCAGTGGCGTGAGATGCAGATGTACCCCTCCCTCAACGAGGCGCTGCAGCGCAAACACCCCGAACTCGCGACCGCCGGTGCCGAGACGGTGACCGTCGACTCGACCGTCGACGAGCTCACCGCCCTCGCGGAGCGGGTGGGCCTCGAGGTTCCGGCGGGTAAGGGCTGGCTGCACGGCAAGCTCGTCGAGGAGCTGTGGGAGCACCTGTGCGCCGACCAGCTCGACGGGCCGGTTTTCGTCCGCGACTTCCCCGTGGAGACCTCACCGCTGACCCGCGACCACCGCACCGACCGCGGCGTCACGGAGAAGTGGGATCTCTACGTCCGCGGATTCGAGCTTGCCACGGCCTACTCGGAGCTCGTGGACCCCGTCATCCAGCGTCAGCGTTTCGAGGACCAGGCCCGGCTCGCCGCGGCGGGCGACGACGAGGCCATGGTGCTCGACGAGGACTTCCTCGCGGCGATGGAACAGGGCATGCCGCCCTCGGCGGGCCTGGGCATGGGCATCGACCGCCTGCTCATGGCCCTGACCGGGTTGGGGATCCGCGAGACCATCCTGTTCCCGATGGTCAAGCCGCTCCCGCGCGACTGACGCTAGAAGGCGAAGACCTCGTCGCCCACGCGCAGCTCCTCGAAGAAGTGGGCGGCCGCGTGGTGACCGAGGTGGACACACCCGTGTGAGGGCTCGTCGAGCCGTCCCTGGTGGAACGCCATCCCGTTGGTCGTGAAGTAGGTCGAGAACGGCATGGGGGAGTCGAACGGGATGCTGTGCTCGTGGCGCACGTGCCGCAGTACCCGGTGCGAGCCGCGGGCGGTCTCATAGCCGGCTTTGCCGGTGGTGATGGGGACGGGCCCGTAGGTGACGCGGCCGGCGTCGAGCAGCCAGGCGCGCTTTCCGTCCACGTCGATGCAGGCCCGCGCGGTCGGCGGACACTGCGGCGGTGCGGGCACGACGTCGCCCTCCGGGCCGGCCACCACCGGACCGCCGGGGCCGAACCCGAGCATGGTCTCGCGGGTCAGGCGATCCGCCTCGGTCGGGTCCGCGGGGTTCATGGCGAGCACGTCTCGGGCGATGAGGTCCACGTCCGTGAGGTGTTGTGGGCGCTCCTGCTCGACGAGGACCTGCCGGGCCACCGAGCGGATGAGCTGGGCGTCGACGGTCACCGGTGTGGGCTGCTCGTCGACGATCGGGTCCCCGGCGGTCGCCGGGATCGCGTCGCCGCTGGTCGTGGGGGCGGTGAGG
>CAMNYG010000213.1 GCA_946570335.1 uncultured Dietzia sp.
GTCGGCGGCGCTCCCCCCGCAGGATCTCAGCGAGCCACCCCGCCCTCACATCCGCCCCACCCGGGGGCTTCAGCGCGATGTCGTAGTGGAAGTCGCCGTCATGGTCCGCGTGCGTGCTGGTGACATAGAGATCCGAGGTGGGCAGGGGGAGCCGATAGTAGGGACGGACCGCGGCAAGGGCCCGGATCACCGGATCGAGGATCCGCCGCCCGCGCTCGGAGACGTCGAGTTGGAACCACGGCGAGTTGAGCACCAGCGCCACGACCGGGTCGAGGCGGCCTCGGTCACGCCGACGGGCGAGCCACAACGGGACCACCAGACCGCCAGTCGAATGGGCGGCGACGATGACGGGAAGGCCGGGACGCTCGGTGGTGATCACCGCGAGAGCCTGATCCAGCTCGTCGTCGTATCGCTCAAGGTCGGTCGTGAAATGCGGCGTCAACCCCTCGCGCCTCGAACGACCACACTTGCGCAGATCGACACCGTAGGTGGCGATACCCCGCGCGGCGAGGAACTCGGCCAGGTGGGTGTGGAAGAAGTAGTCGGACAGGCCGTGGACGACGAGCATCACCGCGACGGCGTCAACGGGGGCGTCCTCATGTCTCACCAGAGTGGCCGAGATGGGGCCCTCGCCGTCCGGGTCCATGCCCAGAGGGAGCTCACGACGTCTGTACGCCGGTCCCAACAGGTCTGCCGACCAGTCCGGCGAGGATCCGACCGGGACGGCGGGATCGGAAGAGGAAGCGGACACGGCGACCACCCTAGTCCGGTACGCGCCCACCCCAGTCCGGTGTGCCCCTGTGTGGGGACCGTGAGTAGTCTTGTAGCCCTTACGGCAGCGGGCTCCGGCGGGGCCCGCGCCGACGGGTAACAGGGGAACACGACCAACGAGCGAGGGTAGCCGGTGACTGCAGATCAGGTGGCAAAGCACGGAACGACAGATGTGGCGCTCATCGGCGCCGGCACCATGAGCGCGACTCTCGGAGCGCTGCTCCGCCGCCTCCAGCCGGACTGGGAGATCCAGATCTTCGAACGCCTCGAAGGGCCCGCCCTCGAGTCGTCCGACGCCTGGAACAACGCCGGCACCGGCCACTCCGCGCTGTGCGAACTCAACTACTCACCCAAGACCGCCAGTGGTGATGTGGACATCACCAAGGCCATCAGCGTCAACGAGAAGTTCCAGGTCTCCCGCCAGTTCTGGTCGTACGCCGTGGAGAACTCCCTCATCGGTGATCCGGCGGAGTGGATCCGTCCCGTGCCGCACATGAGCTTCGTGGCCGGCACCGACGGGCAGGACTACCTGCGCAAGCGCTACGAGAAGCTCGCCGGCCACCCGCTGTTCCCGGGCATGGAACACACCACCGATTTCGGGGAGCTCGAGAAGCTGGTCCCGCTGATGGCACGTGGCCGGTCCCCCGAGCAGCCTTTCGCCTTGAGCCACTTCGCGAACGGCACCGACGTCAACTTCGGCGCGCTCACCCGCCAGATGGTCAAGTACCTCACCCGGACCGGGACCGAGGTCCACTACCAGAACCAGGTCAAGGACCTGGACCGCAACACCGACGGCACCTGGCGGCTCACCGTGGCCAACCGTCACACCGGCGACGAGCGCACCGTCGACGCCAAGTTCGTGTTCGTCGGTGCGGGCGGCGGGGCTCTGCACCTGCTGCAGAAGTCGGGAATCCCCGAGATCAAAGGCATCGGTGGATTCCCCGTGGGCGGCCAGTGGTTGCGCTGCACCAACCCCGAGCTCATCGAGCAGCATCAGGCGAAGGTCTACAGCCAGGCCTCCGTCGGCGCGCCCCCGATGTCGGTCCCGCACCTCGACACCCGCGTCATCGACGGAAAGAAGGGCCTGCTCTTCGGGCCGTTCGCCGGCTGGACCCCCAAGTTCCTCAAGATGGGCAGCTTCATGGACCTGCCCAGTAGCGTCCGTCCGGGCAACCTGTTGCCGATGGCCAACATCGGGATCACCGAGTTGGGGCTCGTCAAGTACCTCATCACCGAGCTGGCCAAGAACCACGGTGCCCGCGTCGACGCCTTGCGTGACTTCATGCCGTCGGCTCAGGACGGCGAGTGGGAGAAGGTCATCGCCGGTCAGCGCGTCCAGGTGATCAAGCCCAAGCCCGGTGGCCGCGGCGGCACCCTCGAGTTCGGCACCGCCGTGGTGAACGCCGCAGACGGCTCCATCGCCGGCCTGCTCGGTGCGTCGCCGGGCGCGTCCACCGCAGTGGATGCCATGGTCGACGTCCTGCAGCGTTGCTTCCCCAGCCGCTTCGCCGACTGGAAGCCCGCACTTGAGGAGATGATCCCCTCGCTCGGTCGCGATCTGGCAGCCGACCCCGCGCTGTTCACCGAGCAGTTCGAACGATCGACCCGTACGCTGAAGCTCGACCAGACCGTCTGATCCGTCCGCCCGTGACCGCGACGGGCCCGGCTGCATCCCCTGCTCTCCCGTTCACCGCGAGGGCAGGGGATGCGGCGTATCTCGGCCCAGACGGCCCAGGGCGGGAATCCGGATCACCGCCGGATAGGATCGATCGCATGATCCGACCCGTGAACCCGTACCCCGTCGGTCTGGACCTGGAAGGCCGTCGAGTCGTGGTGATCGGCGGTGGATCCGTGGCCCAGCGACGCATCCCCGTGCTTCTCGAGTCCGGTGCCGCCGTTCACCTCATCAGCCCCGAGATCACGCCGACGCTGCAGGGACTCGTCGACTCGGGTCGCATCTGGTGGCAGGCGCGGGAGTACCACACCGGGGATCTCGAAGGAGCCTGGTACGTCGTGGCGGCGACCAAGGACTCCCTGGTCAATGCCCGTGTGGCAGCGGAAGCCGAACAGCTTCGCACCTTCTGCGTGCGCTCCGACGCGGTGACCTCCGGGACCGCCGTCACCCCGGCGGTCGTCCGGCGGGGCGAGATGCTCGTCGCGGTCCTCACCGGTGATCGTGCCCGCACGGCCGAGGCGCGGGACGTGGTGGCACGTGCCCTCCTCGAGGCTGATGCCGAGGCGCCCGGTACCGATGAGAAGCTCCGGGGCACCGTCGCGCTGGTCGGTGGTGGGCCCGGCGCAGACGACCTGATGACCGTCCGCGGTCGGCGTCTTCTGGCCAGCGCCGACGTCGTGGTCGCGGACCGGCTGGCGCCTCAGCGGCCGCTCTCCGAGCTGCGTGCGGACGTCGAGATCGTGGACGCGGCCAAGATCCCGTACGGCCGGGCCATGGCACAGGAGGCGATCAACCAGGTGCTCGTGGACCGGGCGCGAGAGGGGAAGTTCGTCGTACGGCTCAAGGGAGGCGACTCGTTCCTCTACGGCCGCGGGTACGAGGAGGCACAGGCGTGCGCAGCGGCGGGGATCCCGTGCTCGGTGGTTCCCGGCGTCTCCAGCGCTCTCGCGGTTCCGGCACTGGCCGGGATTCCGGTGACCAACCGGGGGATGACCCACGAGGCGACGATCGTCTCCGGGCACCTCCCGCCCGGGCACCCGGACTCGCTGGTGAACTGGGAGGCTCTCGCGCGGATGCACGGCACCCTGGTGATCCTCATGGGAGTCAAGAACACACCGGCGATCGCCCGCTCCCTCGTCGAGGGCGGCCGGGACGCCGACACACCGGCGGCCGTGATCATGGACGGCAGCCTCGACGGCCAACAGACGCACCGGGGCACCCTGGGCACCCTCGACGCCCTGCTCGTGGAGCACGACGTACGGCCGCCCGCGATCGTCGTGGTGGGCGATGTCGCCGGTCTGCCAGAGGTGCTCTCCGGGGTCTGACGTGCCCGGCGGTCCGGCCCTGACCACCGATCGCCGACCGTCGGGGGCGGGCATCATGGGGACCGTGACCACTGGTAAGAAGATCGGATTCCTGTCCTTCGGACACTGGATGGACCATCCCGACTCCGCAGTCCGGACCGCGGCGGACTCCCTGATCCAGAGTGTCGAGTTGGCAGAGGCCGCCGAGGAGCTCGGCGTCGACGGGGCCTATTTCCGGGTCCATCACTTCGCCCGGCAACTGGGAACGCCCGCGCCGCTGCTCGCTGCCGTCGGTGCCCGGACCCACCGGATCGAGATCGGCACCGGGGTGGTGGACATGCGCTA
>CAMNYG010000214.1 GCA_946570335.1 uncultured Dietzia sp.
CTGCGGGTCGGCAGGCAGTGGCCGGCGCGTACGGCGGGCTGGCTACTGGGCGCGTCGTACGGCTGGCAGGCCGGGCATTGACGCAAGAATCCGCTACCCCGCCGCCGGATCCGCTACCGCCATGGGTGGCGAATCCGCAGGCAGGGTAGCGGATTCTCTGGTTGGGGCGTTTAGTCGGCCGAGCCGGTCTGCCAGACCTCCCAGGGGACCGACCAGTCGCCGTTCTTCCACTGCTCGAGCTCCGGCCCGCCGGTGCCCTTGATCTCCACCACATCGCCGGTGGTGGCCTGGTCGAAGTACCACTCGGCGTCGGCCGGGGACAGGTTGAGGCATCCGTGCGAGGTGTTGGTGTTGCCCTGGGCCCACATGGTCGACGGCATGGCGTGGAAGTAGATGCCGTTGTTGGAGATGCGGACGCCGTGGGCGACGGTGGTGCGGTAGCCGGCCGACAGCGGCAAGCCGTAGGTCGTGGAATCCATGAGCACGGAGCTGGCCTTGTCGAGCACCGTGTAGGTGCCGGGCTGCGTCCAGAAATGCATGGTCACGTTGCCATAGGTGGCCCAGCCGCCCTTGCCCATCGAGGTGGGCATGGTCTTGACGAGCTCTTGGTTGTGGTACACCGACACCGTCTTGGTGGCGTCGTCCGCGATCGTCACGCGGCGCTCGCCGATCGTGAAGTCCACCGAGGCATCGCCGCCGCCCCACTGCCCGCCGCCGAGCTTGCGCCCCTCGATGTCGATGTCCACCTCGACCTCGGTGCCGGTCTCGTAATAGTCCTTCGGGCGCCAGTGCGCGGTCGAGTCGTCGAGCCAGAACCAGTTGCCGTCGACCTCCGGGGTGGTGGAGACGGTCATGTACTCCTCGACCAGGTCCCGGTCGGCGACCGGCTGGTCGAACTCGGCCGACACGACGATGCCCACACCGTATTCCCGACCCGACTCCAGCGGCGCGCCACCGGTGGTGACGAGGTTGACGCCCACGACCGATTGCGGGTTGGCCATGGTGAACGACCGCGTGTCCGTCTTGGGCCCGCCGGTGTCGCCGGTGTAGGTGATCTCAAGTGTGTAGGTGCGCCCGTAGCCCAGCGGGATGTCGGGAGCCCACTCGGTGCCGTCGGTCGAGATGGTGCCGTCGATCTCGAGGCCGGCGTCGTTGGTGAGGACGGCCTCGGTGATGGTGCCGTTCTCGACCGAGGCGGACACGCCGTCCCGGATCTCGACGTCCGTCGCCCCGTCGGCCGGGGTCACGGTGAGCTGCGCGGGGGCGGGCGCCTCGGAGGTCTCCACGCCCGGGGTGGTCTCGCCCGCAGCCCCGACTGGTACCGGGACGGTGCATCCGGACACGACGAGGACCAGGGCGAACAGTGCCGCCAGGAGGGCGAGAGGGGGCAGCACCTCCGGACGTGTGCGACTCCCTGACCGGGACATGGGCATGCAGAACTCCGTAGACAAACTCGCGCGGAAAACAGTGGGGTCGGCCGGTGAGTACCGGCTTATGTGAACATGATGCCTGCCCGGTCCGACACGGGACGACTCCGAAGCAGGCCCGGCGGCGTGTCGTTGTGGAGTTGTGACCGTTCCGGCCGCGCACGCTCCACAAGCTGTGATGCAGGTCTCAGTGGCGCGCTGGCCGGTCCGGGACAAGGGTCGACTCCGGAGCTGCGCAGCACGGGTTCACCGCGACCGGCGAGGCCTGATCACGGTTTCTTCGCCGCTGCGCGCCCCACCCCGGCGAATGCAGGGTAGAAACGGGACATGGGTATCGACAGACCAGTGACCATCATCGGCGGCCACGGCAAGGTGGCCCTGCGTGCGGCCCGCATCCTGTCTGACTCGGGCGCCGACGTGTACTCGGTGATCCGCAACCCCGATCACGCCGAGGACGTGCGCGCGGCCGGAGCCACCCCGGTGGTGGCCGACGTGGAGGAGCTCGACGACGACGGGCTCCGCGAAGTCCTGCGGGGCAGTGGCGCGGTGGTCTGGTCCGCCGGCGCCGGTGGCGGCAACCCGGCGCGGACATATGCCGTCGATCGCGACGCGGCCATCCGCTCGATGGACGCCTGCGTGGCCGAGGGCATCGAGCGCTACGTGATGGTCTCGTACGACGGCGCGGGCCCGGATCACGGTGTCCCGGAGGACAACTCGTTCTTCCCGTACGCCGAGGCCAAGGCGGCGGCGGACGCGCATCTGCGCGGAACGGACCTGCACTGGACGATTCTCGGTCCGGGTGCCCTCACCGATGAACCCGGTGGCATGACGATCGGCGTGGGTGCGGGCCGGCGTGAGGACCGTCGGACGAGCCGCGACGCGGTGGCAGAGGTGATCGCGGCGGTGCTGCGCCGGCCGGACACCATCGGACGGACGATCGACTTCTCCGACGGCGACACCCCGATAGGCGAGGCCCTGACCCGGGAGTGACCCCGACGTCAGGACGGCCCCGGAGCCGCGATCGCACCGGGTGTCCATCGGGAGTGTGCGGGGTTATCCTCCACGGGTGAAGATCCTGCTGGGCGGTTCGTGGGTCACGGTGACCTGTGCCCTGCTCACGGCGCTGTGGAGCGTTCCGCAGTTCCTGACGGAGGGCACCGTTACGCTCAGCACGCACCCGCTGTTCGCCGTGTTGTTCCTGTTCCCGGCCCAGATCGGCGTGCCGGTGAGCCTCCTGGTGGCGCTGAATTCCGTGATGCTGGCGTTTCGTCGTCGGCTCGCCACCCTCCCTCGGCAGCTCATGGGCGGAGGCCAGATCCTCACGGTGGTCCTGCTCGGCATCTGCGCGCTGCTGCTGCTGATGCCCACCGGGTTCGGGCGGGAGTTCATCGTCATGGCGCTGGCGTTCCAGATCGGCCAGGTGGTCGTGGCGACGGGATTGGCGCTGCGCCTGTGGAAGCAGCGCAGTGTGCGCCGCGCCCACGAGGCGGCACGGGCACGCTGACCGGATGACGGGCGTCGGCGGCGGCTGACACTATGGACCGCATGCGCGCTATCCACATCTCCAGCCATGACGGACCCGCGGCCCTCGAGGTCGTCGACATCCCCGAGCCGGATGCGGGGGACGGTCAGGTCCTCATCGACGTCCACGCCTCGGGTGTGACCTTCCCCGAGGTCCTGCAGTCCCGTGGCGGGTATCAGATCTCCCCGCCGTTGCCGTTCGTGCCGGGCTCGGAGATCGCGGGAGTGGTCCGGTCCGCGCCCCAGGGGTCGGGCGTGACCGCCGGCGACCGGGTGTGCGCGTTCCCCGGTCTCGGGGGCTTCGCCGAGGTCGTGGCCACCGAACCGTCGCAGGTGTTCCCGCTGCCGGACAATCTGACCTTCGCGCAGGGCGCCTCGGTGCCGATGAACGTCCTGACCGCGCACTTCGCTCTCGCCCACCGTGGGCGTCTGCAGGCCGGCGAGACCGTTCTGGTCCACGGGGCCGGCGGCGGCATCGGGATCGCCGCGACGCAGTTCGCCGTCGCGATGGGGGCCCGCGTCATCGCCGTGGCCTCCACGGAGGAGAAGCGGGCGCTGGCGCTGCAGGCCGGCGCGTCAACGGCCATCTCGCCCGAGGGATTCAAGGACGCCGCGAAGGAGCTCACGGACGGAAGGGGCGTCGACGTCGTCGTCGACCCCGTCGGCGGCGACCGGTTCACCGACTCGATCCGTGCCCTCGGCCAGGAGGGCCGCATCCTGGTCATCGGGTTCACCGCCGGCGAGATCCCCACCGTCAAGGTCAACCGCCTGCTGCTCGGCAACAAGAGCGCCGTGGGCGTCGGCTGGGGCGAGTACTGGATGAGCAACCCCGGCTACCTGCAGAAGCAGTGGGCCGAGGTGCAGCCGCTGCTGGCCGCCGGAAAGCTCGACCCGCTCGTCGGAATGGAGTTCCCGCTGGATCGGGCCACCGACGCGCTCGAGCTCATGGACGGCCGCGGCGCCGTCGGCAAGATCGTGCTGACCCACGGCCGCTGACCCACGGCGGCTGCCCCTCACCCGCGGATGCGCCGCACGGGTCAGCACTCGCGCGCAGCCCTCTGACCTGGGGTGCCCTGCTCGATCCGGTCAGGGCGCCCCCGGTCAGAGGCGTATCGGGGCGGGTCGCGGCCGGTGGG
>CAMNYG010000215.1 GCA_946570335.1 uncultured Dietzia sp.
GTGGCGTCCAGATCCCTTCCCTGCCGAGGAAGTTCGTCGTGGACCGCCCGGTAGAACTCCGCACAGTGCCATCTCACCGTGCGCCTCGTCGCCCGTTGCACCGCGTCGAGCAAGGTCGTCTTGCCGGTTCCCGGCGGGCCGAAGACGTAGACGTTGTCCCGCCCGCTCATCGAGTCCTGCACCTCGCGCTGACGTGTGGAGAGTCGGACTGAATCCAGCGGTCGCGCATCGGTCGGCGTCTTCCACATGCCCCGACTCTATATTGCTAGAGGGTCAATGGATAGGGTGCGGGCATGACCAATCGCCCCTCGCGACGAGACCAGATCTGCAGGGCTGCGATCACGCTCGCCTCCCGCGGAGGCAGCCACGCCCTCACCCACCAGGCGATCGACCGAGAGCTCGGCATCGCAAAAGGGTCGACCTCGTACTACTACCGAACCCGCGCGAACCTGATCACCGCCGTATCCGAGTACCTCACCGCGCAGTCACGAGCGGTCTTCCATGACCTTCTGGACAGCCACGCCGACGCCGATCCAGCGGCGGTGATCGATACGTTCCTCGCCGATCTCGCCGCCACGCGGCGGGATCATGTTCGCGCGCGGCTGGCTCTGGCGCTGGACGCCGACTGCGCGGCCGAACAGCGGCGCGAACTGGCCGAATGCCTCTTCTCCAGAGAGGCCGCCATCGAGCTGATGCGATCGCGGTCCCATCCGGATCCCGCATCCGGCGCGTCCGAGCTGCTCGACCGCCTCGAGGGTCGGATCCTGCGAACCCTCGTGCTCCGCTGATCTACGGCGGTCCGTGGTCCTTGCCGGTCCGGCCCGGGCACGGCTAGAGTGCGGGCCATGCGGAATCTACTCGTAGTAGCCGGACGTAACGGGGTCTGACAGACCGGCATCCCCGTTGCGTGGTTGCTCGTCCTCCGTCGGTCACCGTCCCGACATCGAGAGACACGAGAAAGCCATGAACGCCTCCGCACACACTTTTCCCCGGACCGCTGAGTCCACCACCGCGCCGGCCGGGGCGCGCAATCCCTTCACCGAGCGTTATCGTCGTCGTCTCCCACGGGGTTTCGCCGACGAGGCGGCCGGCATGGACTGGCGGACGCTGGTGGACACCTTCGCCCCCTCCTCCGACCACTTCCACCTCGCCGACTTCTCCCGCCGTCCGCTGGGCCGCGGGATCACCGCCTACGAGGCGATCCTGGCCACCCGCACCCCGCAGGACGCTCCAGGACATTTCACCGCGCATCGACTCACCACCGAGTCCTGCGGCGACCTCACCGCGATGTCCGAGATGCTGGGGTGTGTCGGTGCCCGGGTCGAGATCGAGAAGTTCCACCAGTACGAGGGCACCGCGTTCGACGGCGCGGAATCGTGGTGCACCATCCTCCGGGCCACCGACGGGGCCCGGTCGATGTGGGCACTGGGCTTCGGGCAGAACCCTTCTGAAGCGTCTATCGCCGCCCTTCTCAGCGCCGCGACCAGGCTTCACCTGCGCTGACGACAAGTCCGAAACACTGTTCTGTAAAGTGTTCACCGGAAACCACGCCCCGGTCGACCGCCGGTCCCCTGCCTCCTGAAGGCGGGCCCGTCCGCATGTCGTCGTCCGATCGACGCTAAGGAGAGGAGCCGCCGGTGATCGTGATCCTCGCGGCCCACGCCGTGGCCGCCCTGATCGCGATCCCACTGGTGTTGAGGCTCGGACGCCGCGCTTTCCCGATACTCGCCCTGGTACCCGCCGTCAGCACGGTGTGGGTGGCGGCCAATCTGAACGGTACGCCCACCGAGACACTGCAATGGGCCCCGGGCATCCATCTGGCGTTCGACCTGCGCATGAACTCGCTGTCAGCGCTGATGGCGCTCATCGCGCTCGGTGTCGGCGCGCTGGTGCTGTTCTATTGCACCTGGTATTTCGACGACGCGGAACCACGCCTGCACCTGTTCGCGGCCGAACTCGTGGCGTTCGCGGGTGTCATGTTCGGCCTGGTCGTGGCCGACAACATGATCCTGCTCTACATCTTCTGGGAGATCACCTCCGTACTGAGCTTCCTGCTGGTCGGCCACTACGCGGAACGGGCGTCGTCCCGCCGCGCCGCCACCCAGGCACTCCTGGTCACCACGCTCGGTGGCCTGGCGATGCTCGTCGGCATGATCATCCTGGCCCAGGAGGCCGGGTCGTACCTGCTCAGCGAGATCGTGGCCGCACCGCCAGGCGGAACCGGCGTCCACTGGGCACTGGTGCTGGTGATCCTCGGTGCCACCAGCAAATCGGCCATCGCGCCACTGCACTTCTGGCTCCCCGGCGCCATGACCGCGCCCACCCCGGTCAGCGCCTATCTGCACTCCGCAGCCATGGTCAAGGCCGGAGTCTTCCTCATCGCCGCCATGAGCCCGGGGCTGTCCGGCTCGTCCACGTGGCAGTTGCCGCTCATCGTCCTGGGCCTGGTCTCCCTGCTCATGGCCGGCTGGCGGGCACTGCGCGAGACCGACCTCAAGCTGGTGTTGGCGTTCGGAACGGTCTCCCAGCTGGGATTCCTGCTGGTCCTGGTCGGGATCGGCTCGCGCGACACCATGCTCGCCGGCCTCACCATGCTGCTGGCACACTCACTGTTCAAGTCGGCACTGTTCATGTCCGTCGGCGTGATCGACAAGACCACCGGTACGCGCGAGATCCGGGAGCTGTCCGGGCTCGGTCGCAAGCGGCCCGCCCTCGCGGTGTTCTTCGCCCTGGCCGCCGCGTCGATGGCCGGGCTACCGCCGTTCCTCGGGTTCGTCGGCAAAGAAGCCGCGTTCGCCACCGTGCTCACCGAGGAGCGCCTGCACGGCATGCCGTCGCTGGTCGTCACCGCCGGCCTCGTGGCCGGCTCCATCCTGACCTTCTCCTACACCGCCCGCCTGCTCATGGGCGCCTTCCGTTCCAAGCGCGTCTACGAGGACGGGATCAGCCCGGCGGTCGCCGACTCCAAGCCCGTCGGCGTCCTCTTCCTGTCCGTGCCCGCGCTGCTGGCCACCGGCGGCCTGGTCCTGGGCCTGTGGTCGGCGCCCGTCGAGGCACTGATCTCCAGCTACGTGGACACCGCGTTCCCGCCCGGCAGCCCCTGGTACGGCGACGAGACCTACCATCTCGGCCTGTGGCACGGCCTCGGCATCCCGCTGGCCCTCACCGTGGTCGTCTACGTGCTGGGCACCATGCTCTACGTCGCCCAGCGCATCGTCGAGCGCATGCAGTTCGAGTCACCGGCCCTCGGCAACGCCGACCGGATCTACGACGGAGTCCTGCGGTTCTTCGACGTGCTCTCCCTACGCCTGACCGGCAGCATCCAGCGTGGCTCGCTCCCGCTGACCCTCGGGATCATCCTGCTCACCCTCGTGTTGTTCCCGTTCATCTCGCTGCTCGTCGGCACCCGCGAGGGCCTGCACATGGAGCTGGCCGGCAACCCGGTCGTGCTGATCGTCATGATCCCCATGACCATCGCGGCCATCGCTGCCACCGTGCTGCGCAACCGACTGGCCGCCGTGATCGCCATGTCCGTGACCGGCTACGGCGTGGCCGTCGTCTTCGCCTTCCACGGTGCCCCGGACCTCGCCCTGACCCAGGTGCTCGTCGAGACCCTCATGATGGTCACCTTCGTGCTGGTCCTGCGCACCATGCCGGCCGAGGTGCCACTGTCCAACGGGTTCCGTCGGCTGCGTGCCTGGCTCGGTATCGGGGTGGGCCTCCTCGTCGTCGTCGTCGGCGCCTATGCCATCAACGCGCGCCAGCACCCCGCCGTCTCCACCGTCTTCGCCGACCTCGCCTACCAGATCGGGAACGGCGCCAACGCCGTCAACGTCACACTCGTCGACATCCGCGCCTGGGACACCCTCGGCGAGATCACGGTGCTGCTCGTCGCCGCGACCGGCGTCGCCAGCCTGGTCTTCCGCAACCGCCGCTACGGCTCCGGCCCACGCATCGCTCTCCCATACATTCCAAAACTTTGTATGGTCCTACAAATTTTGGGTCTAGCTTTCCCTTAACTCCAAAACGTTTAACTCCTCGCAGGGGTGACACACAA
>CAMNYG010000216.1 GCA_946570335.1 uncultured Dietzia sp.
CAATCTCGCGGGGCGCATCCGGCGGCGCCCGGCGGACACTCCGCTGCGGGCCTCCGCCGGGGCACCGGGGGACGTCGCAGCGCTGCTGACCACCCCCACGACGGTCCTCGTGGTGGACGACGTGGTGACGACCGGGGCGACCGCCGCCGCATGCGTCGATGTGCTCCGATCGGGCGGTCTCGAGGTGGCCGGAGTGCTCGCGTTGACCGCCGCCTGAAACCTGTCCCGCAACTTCCACGCGACCCGCGACCGACGTGGGAGACACCGGGTAAGGTGAGTGTCGGACGCGGTTCACCAGCATGTTCTCTGAATTTGATGGTCGGTGGGCCACGTCCGGAGAGTGTCCACTCAGCCATGTGGGTTGACCCTTCGGCCGGGACTTCGGGCGGTGTCCGGACCCGGTTCCGTGAGGTCCGCCGCAGGCCCGATGAGGAGGAGCTTCGATGGCGAAGACCCCCGCAGTCCTGCTTGATCCCGCCACCTTCGACGGTCCGGAGACCGACGATCCCGGCACACCCGACGCCCCGGTCACGATCAGGGGCCGGAATGTCGAGGTCCCCGAGCACTTCGCGACCCGGATCAACGCGAAGCTCGCGAAGATCGAGAAGATGTCGCCGACCGACATCCAGCGCTTCGACGTGATCTTGTTGCACGAGAACAACCCGCGGTTGTCCAAGGTGAGCCAGCGCGTCGAGATCACCGTCAAGGGCAAGAGCGGTGTCGCCCGCGCGGAGGCGGCCGAGGACACGTTCTACGGGGCACTCGAGTCAGCGGTGTCCAAGCTCGAACGCCAGATGCGTAAGGCACGGACCCGGCGCAAGATCAGTCACTCCGGGCACCGGCGGCCGCAGTCGGTGGCAGAGGCGACCGCCGAGCTGTCCGCGGACGCCGCGCCCGCCGAGGTGCTGGACGAATACGCGGTGGACGATCAGCTGCCCGGTCAGATCGTGCGGCGCAAGGAACACGACGGCACCCCGATGACCGTCGACGACGCGCTGGAGAAGATGGAACTGGTGGGTCACGACTTCTATCTGTTCCGCGACTCCGAGACCGGCCGCGCGACGGTCGTCTACCGGCGGCATGCGTTCGACTACGGCCTCATCACCCTGACCGACTGACCCGGCAGAGCTGGTTCCCGACGCACCGCGTCACACGAGGGCGGCCCGGTCCACTGCGACCGGGCCGCCCTCGGCGTGTACGGATTGCCCGGAACACCTAGAATGTGCGGTGCACCGGTGTGCCCGCCACCCCGGCCCATGAGAACCCCGACCACATCCCCGACCACGAGGACGTTCGAGACTGTGTCCATCCTTTCCAAGCTGCTCCGCGCAGGCGAGGGGCGAAAGCTCAAGAAGTACACCGCTCTCGCCGACTACGTGGATTCGCTCTCCGACGAGATGGAGAAGCTGAGCGACGACGACCTCCGCGCGAAGACCGACGAGTTCAAGCGTCGTGTGGACGAGGGGGAGACTCTCGACGCGATCCTGCCCGAGGCGTTCGCCGTCGCCCGAGAGGCGGCCTACCGGGTGCTGGGGCAACGGCCCTACAAGGTGCAGATCATCGGCGCCATCGTGCTGCACACGGGTGCCGTGGCCGAGATGAAGACCGGTGAGGGCAAGACCCTGACCTGTGTGCTGCCCGCCTACCTCAACGCGCTGTCGGGCAACGGCGTGCACGTGGTCACGGTGAACGACTACCTGGCCAAGCGAGACGCCGAGTGGATGGGGCGCGTCCATCGCTTCCTGGGCCTGTCCGTCGGGGCGATCCTCAGCGGGATGACCCCCGTCCAGCGTCGCGAGGCCTACCATTCCGACATCACGTACGGCACGAACAACGAGTTCGGCTTCGATTACCTGCGCGACAACATGGCGCACGACACCGCAGAGCTGGTCCAGCGTGGCCACAACTTCGCGATCGTCGACGAGGTCGACTCGATCCTCATCGACGAGGCCCGGACACCGCTGATCATCTCCGGCCCCGCCGACGGCTCGAGCAAGTGGTACGGCGAGTTCGCCCGGATCGCGCCGCTGCTCGAGGAGGGCACCCACTACGAGGTGGACCGCAAGAAGCGGACCATCGGCGTGACCGAGCAGGGTGTCGAGTTCGTCGAGGACCAGCTGGGGATCGACAACCTCTACGAAGCCGCCAACTCGCCGCTGGTGAGCTACCTGAACAACTCCATCAAGGCCAAGGAGCTGTTCATCAAGGACAAGGACTACATCGTCCGCGACGGCGACGTGATCATCGTCGACGAGTTCACCGGGCGCGTCCTCGACGGTCGCCGCTACAACGAGGGCATGCACCAGGCGATCGAGGCCAAGGAGCGGGTCGAGATCAAGGCGGAGAACCAGACGCTGGCCACGATCACCCTGCAGAACTACTTCCGGCTCTACGAGAAGCTGTCCGGCATGACGGGTACCGCCGAGACCGAGGCGGCCGAGCTGTACTCGATCTACAAGCTCGAGGTCATGCCCATCCCCACCAACCGGCCGATGGCCCGCCAGGATCAGGCCGACCTGATCTACAAGACGGAGGAGGCCAAGTTCGCCGCCGTTGTGGAGGACATCGCCGAGCGTGTGGAGAAGAAGCAGCCGGTCCTGGTGGGCACCGCGTCCGTCGAGCGCAGTGAGCACCTGTCCAGGCTGCTCACGCGCAAGGGCATCAAGCATCACGTCCTCAACGCCAAGTATCACGCCTCCGAGGCCCAGATCATCGCGCAGGCCGGGCGTCCCGGCGCCGTCACCGTCGCCACCAACATGGCCGGCCGCGGTACGGACATCGTGCTCGGCGGCAACGCGGACATCATCGCGGACCTCAACCTGCGCGAGCGGGGACTCAATCCGGTCGACACCCCGGAGGAGTACGAGGCCGCGTGGGACGCCGAGATCGAACGCATGCGCGCACTGACAAAGAAGGAGGCCGAGCACGTCCGCGAGGCCGGCGGCCTCTACGTGCTCGGCACCGAGCGGCACGACTCCCGCCGGATCGACAACCAGCTCCGTGGCCGCTCCGGCCGTCAGGGTGACCCGGGCGAGTCGCGCTTCTACCTCTCCCTGGGGGACGAGCTCATGCGGCGCTTCAACGGCGCGGCCGTCGAGGCGATCATGAACCGCCTGAGCCTGCCGGACGACGTGCCGATCGAGGCCGGGATGGTCTCGCGTGCCGTGAAGAACGCCCAGACCCAGGTCGAGTCGCAGAACTTCGAGATCCGTAAGGACGTCCTGAAGTACGACGAGGTCATGAACCAGCAGCGCACCGTGATCTACAAGGAGCGCAAGAAGATCCTCGAGGGTGAGGACATCACCGACCAGGTCGAGTCGATGATCTACCAGGTGGTCAGCGCCTACGTCGACGGCGCCACGGCCGAGGGGTACGTCGAGGACTGGGACCTGGACAAGCTCTGGGACGCCCTGACGCAGTTGTACCCGGTGTCGATCACCGCACAGGAGATCATCGACGGTGACGAGTACGGTTCCCCCGGTGACCTGAGCGCCAAGAACCTCAAGGACGCGGTCCTGGACGACGTGTTCGCCCGCTACGACGAGCGTGAGGCCGAGATCGAGGGCATGGGTGGCGAGGGCGCGATGCGTCAGCTCGAGCGCTCGATCATGCTGCAGGTCCTCGACCGCAAGTGGCGCGAGCACCTCTACGAGATGGACTACCTCAAGGAGGGCATCGGCCTGCGGGCGATGGCCCAGCGTGACCCTCTCGTGGAGTACCAGCGCGAGGGCTACGACATGTTCTCGGCGATGATGGACGGCGTACGCGAGGAGACCGTCGCGTTCCTGTTCAACGTCAAGGTGGAGCCGAGCCAGCAGCGCAAAGCCATGGCCGCACCGTCGGCCGCGCAGGCCGCCGCCCTCGCCGGCGGGAACCCGATCCTGGCGGCCGCGGGAACCGGCCGGGATGTCTCCGACGACCAGATGCAGTTCTCCGGACCGTCCGAGACCGGCGACGCACAGTTGGTCGACGAGTCCGCGGCGGGAAACCGGGCCGAGCGTCGGGCGCAGGACCGCCAGGACCGGGCCGAGCGTCGTGAGCGGGCCGCCCGCTCG
>CAMNYG010000217.1 GCA_946570335.1 uncultured Dietzia sp.
TACGAGGCCTTCCAGACCGGTGAGCTGCAGGTCGGCATGCTTCGTGGCGCCAAGTTCGTCACCGACGCCCAGGATGCCGGGACCCAGGGTTTCGAGGAGATCATCAGCTCGGGATCGGTGATCAACATGAACTCCGGCAATGCGGGGTACGACGGGGTCCTCACCGACGAACGCGCCCGCCGGGCTGTCGCCCACGCCTTGGACCGTGATCTGTGGAACCAGCGTCTCTACGGCGGAATGGGCCAGCCCACCTCCGCGCTCGTGGCCGAGTCCTCCCGGCTGTACGACGGCCAGGAGGGTCCGAAGTACGACGCTGACGAGGCCAAGCGACTCGTCGACGAGGTCAAGGCCGAGAATCCCGACTGGGACGGTTCGCTCGAGCTGCTGATCTCGGACGGCCCCGAGAACGTCGAGGCGGGCGTCGTCGCCAAGGCGATGCTGGATGCCGCAGGGTTCGACGTGACCATCGTCAACGCCCCGATCTCCCAGGTCACCGCGCGTCAGTTCACCGGCGACTACGAGATCGTGATCGGCGGCCTCGCCGCGTCGGACGCCGACCTGGCCTCGACCTTCGCCAGCGCCATGATCCCCGGCGGCGCGACCAACCTCACCGGGATCGACGACCCGGAGCTGACCGCCGCGCTCACGGAGTTCAAGGCGGCCGCCGACGTGGAGTCCCAGAAGAAGGCACTGGACCACGTCCAGGAGGTCTACAACCGGGTCCAGCCCTTCACCGTGCTGGCCAACGCCGAGCAGTACGTGATCATCGACGAGTCGGTCAAGGGCGTCGTGCCCACGCTGTCCTCGGTGATGCTCTTCGACGGCGCATACCTCGAACAGTGACCCCGAACCGCCACTGAGCGGGCCGAGTACCACCACGTACGTCCCAGTCCGGGCCCCGGGGTCCTCGCTCTCCTCGCCCGGAAACCGCGGTCCCGCTGTCTGCCCGGATCGCCGCTCCCTCCGCCGAGAGACGACATGGCCCCCGGTGCCCGCGCTCTGCCCGTCCTCACCACCACCATCGCGCTGCCCGACGGTCCGCCCGCCGTCAGCTCACACGGAGCAACCTGGTGTTGACGAACTCACCCATACCCCAGCGTCCGAGCTCCCGGCCGTAGCCGGATGCCTTGATCCCGCCGAAGGGGAGCCCGGCGCGGGTGGTGCCGTGTTCGTTGACGTAGACCATCCCCGCGTCGATCCGATCGGCCACCAGCGCGGCCCGGTCCGGATCGGTACCCCACACGGAACCGGAGAGTCCGAAGCGCGTGTCGTTGGCGATGCGCACCGCCTCCTCCGGGTCGTCGTACCGGTAGACCATGGCCACGGGGCCGAACACCTCGTCGTGGTAGACGTCCATCTCGTCTGTGATGTCGGTGAGCACGGTCGGTTCCATGTAGGCGCCGGGCCTGTCGATCGGGTCCCCGCCGATCCGCAGCTTCGCGCCCTGTTCCACGGCGGTGCGCACCTGCTCCACCACACCGTCCCGGGCTTCTTCACTGGACAGCGGCCCCATCTCGGTGCTCTCGTCGCTGGCGGGGCCCACCCGGATACGTCCGTAGAGATCGGTGAGTCCGGCGACGAACTCCTCGTAGAGGTCCTCGGGGACGAACATGCGCTTGGGCGAGTTGCACGCCTGCCCGGAGTTGGACAACCGTGCCCGGCCGAGGGTGTCGACGAGCCCGTCCACGTCGTCGGTGTCCAGGACGATGAGCGGGTCCGAGCCGCCGAGCTCGAGCACGCTCTTGGTGAGGTTCCTGCCCGCCACCTCGGCGACAGCCGCACCCGCGCGTTCACTCCCGGTCAGGGAGACGCCGTGCACCCGCGGGTCGGCGATCATCTGCGCCACCTGGTCCGAGGAGGCGTAGACGTTGGTGAACGCGGCCTCGGGCAGTCCGGCCGCGCGTTGGACCTGCTCGAGGAGCGCGGAACTCTTCGCGCAGATCGAGGCGTGCTTGAGGATGACCGTGTTGCCGGCCATGAGGTTGGGAGCGGCGAACCGGGCGACCTGATAGTAGGGGTAGTTCCAGGGCATGACGCCGACCAGTGGCCCCACCGGCTCGACGGTCACCGTGTTCTCCCGCGCGCCCCCGACGTCCAGCTTCTCGGGCTCGAGCAGCGCGGGCCCGTGTTCGGCGTACCAGCGGTAGATCGAGGCGGCCAGCTTCACCTCCCCGACCGCCTGCGCGTGGGGTTTGCCCATCTCCTCCGAGATCGCGGCGGCCAGCTCCTCGGCCCGGGACAGGAACTCCTCGCCGATCGTGGCGAGGACCTCCGCTCGCCGGGCCGGCGTCCAGTGGCGCCACAAGTCGAATCCGTCGGTGGCACGGGAGAGCACCGCGTCGATCTCGTGATCCGCCAAGCCGTCGTACTCGGCTACGGTCCGTCCGGTGGAGGGGTTGTGGGTACGGTACGTGCTCATCGGGCGATCACATCCTCATGTGGTCGAGGGCATCTGGCCGCGACCGTACGCCTCCTTCCCGCCCCCGCCACCGCACACAGGTCACGACCCGCTCACCCCTGGCGGCCCCCGTGGCCGCCGGCAGGCCACCGGCCGGGCCACAGCCCCTGCGCTCGCCGCGATGCACCCACCGTGACGAGCGGGGGAAGTCACCAGGCGTCGAAGCCGGGCGCGACCCGGGCCCACGGCGCGGCCTGCTCGAGCTGACCGGACAGCCGGAACAGCAGGTCCTCACGGCCGTAGTCGGCGACCAGCTGCACACCCAGCGGCAGGCCGCGCGAATCGGAGCCGGCGGGCAGGGAGATGGCTGGCTGGCCCGAGATGTTGAACACGCCCGTGCACGCCGAGAACGCCGACGACCGCGTCCACATCGACTCGGGGTCGGTCACATCGAGAAAGCCCAGCTCGGGCGTCGTCGAGGGCAGTGTCGGCAGCAGCAGGACATCCACGCCGTCGGGTCCGAACAGCTCGGCCACCTTCCAGCCGGTCCGCTGCGCAGTCTGTAGCGCCCGGGCCACGCCGGGAGCGGTGTGGGTCATGGCGTTGTCGAGGATCGTCCGCGTCCACGGCTCGATGTCGTCGTCCGCGAGCTCCCTCCCCAGCTCCGCGAGCCGGTCGTCGATCGTCGCCCGCAGCTGGGCACCCATGATCGTCCCCACGGTGGTCATCGACTCGATAATGTCCACGCCCAGCTCCACCTCGCGCACCTCGTGGTCCAGCCCCTCGAGTGTTGCGACGGTGCGGTCCACGGCGGCGGTGCACTCCGGATCGGTGGGGAACGGCCCCGGAGCGACACGGATCACGCCCACGCGCAGCCTTCCCGGCTCGACCCCGACCTCGTCGACGAACGGCCGCGTCGGCGTCGGCGCCCCGTAGGCGTCACCGGGCACGTGACCTGCAACGACGTCGAGCAGCACGGCGCTGTCCCGGACGGTGGCGGTCACGGCGTGATGGTAGGACAGCGGTGAGGACAGCCCCACGGGGTGCGGCCAGGTGGGCACACGACCGCGACTGGGTTTGAGCCCGACAAGCCCACACATCGCGGCGGGGATGCGGATCGAGCCGCCGCCGTCGGTCGCGTGGGCCACCGGCACCATCCCCGAAGCGACCGCCGCCGCCGACCCGCCGCTGGGCCCGCCGGTGGAGTAGCCGGTGTTCCAGGGATTGCGGCACGGCCCGTGCAACAGGGATTCGGTGGTGGTGGTCTTGCCCATCTCGGGCACGTTGGTGGTGCCCAGGACGATCATCCCGGCGGCCTTGTACCGCTGGACGATCGCGCTGTCGACGGTCGCCACGGTGTCCGCGAACAGACGCGAGCCGTCGGCGGTGGGCAACCCGGCGACGTCGGTTCCGAGGGATTTGATCACGATGGGCACACCGCGCATCGGCCCGTCTGGCAGGCCGGCGGCGACTTCGGTGCGAGCCTCGTCGAACCGGGTGGCGACCATCGCGTTGAGCTGCGGATCGAGTTCCTCGATGCGACTGATTGCCTGCTCGAGGACCTCGGTCGGGTCGAGCGTGCCGTCGCGGACGTCAGCCGCCAGGGCCACGGCGTCGCGGGGTACGGGGTTGGTCATGACGGGAGACTCCTAGCG
>CAMNYG010000218.1 GCA_946570335.1 uncultured Dietzia sp.
CGGGTCAGCCCCTCCCGACCCCCCGGTGTCGAACGCGGAATCGCCGGCGCACCCGGGACACGACCGACTGACCGAGGCCGTGACGCTCATGGCCCGCATCCGCCGCGAGGGGCGCTGGGAGTCCGCCCAGACGCACGCGTCGCTGCTGCCGTACCTGATCGAGGAGTCCTGGGAGCTCGTCGACGCGGTGGCCGACGACGACCGCGATCAGCTGGTCTCCGAGCTTGGTGACCTGCTACTTCAGGTGCTCTTCCACGCCGCGATCGGCGCTGACCGCGAGACCGAACCCTTCGATGTGCAGGATGTGGCCGGCGCACTGCTCGACAAGCTTCGTCGTCGCGCACCCTATTGGTTTGCCGAAAACGGCGCGGACGGGTTGGACGCGTCCGAGCAGGATCGCCTGTGGCAGGAGGCCAAGGCCGCCGAACGCCGTGCCGCTGAAGTCGCGGGGCGGCCGACTCGTGGGGTCGTCGACGACATCTCGTGGGACCAGCCCGCGCTCGCGCTGGGGCAGAAGGTGCTCGGTCGCGCTCGCGCCGCCGGGATCCCCGACGAGTTGGTGCCGGAGCAGATGTGTCTGGTTCCCGTCGACCCCGTGGGCGTCTTCCACGAGTCGGGCTCCGCGGAGGTCGCCTACCGCCGGGTCGTCCGCGCGTTCGCAGATCAGATTCGCGATGCCGAGGCGCGTCTTGCGGTGCCCGCTTCCGAGGCTACCCCGGCCGACTGGCATCTCGCCTGGCGCTCCTGAGCAATCTCGCCCCACCCGGGCCTGAGGGCTCTCGACTGAGCTGCGGCCGGGCTCCGGGCCTGAGGGCCCGCGACGGGGCTGCGGCCGCCTGCCGAGGTTTCGTATATGTAACGGAGATCACACCGCACGGGCCTGTCTGTGCAGCATAATTTCCGGACCGCGTGCATGAAATTGCGGCGGATCCAAACCTGAGAAGCCGCCCGCGCTGGTGTCCGGATCCGCACTGGGGCCGCCGCGTGAATTGGTCGATTCCCACACGTGAACAGCCACTATGCACCCTTGCGTGCATATGAGTTCCGCTCCTGCTTGGAGAGTTCGACAACGGCGATCGTTGACACGATTCTCAGGTGTCTCGCAGGTGGCCTATGCTCTGGACGTTGGTCTGACAACGGAAAAGGGAAGGGGACAGATGGATTTGCTCGGAAGTACTACTGCGTTGAGCGCGACAGCTGTCGTGCTTCTATTGCTGCTCTTCTATGGCGGCACCATGATCATGTCGATGCGTATCGCCCGGAAGGACGAGAACGCGGACAACTACATGACGGCTGGACACCAGATCGGATTCGGCATCTCGGCGGCATCGATGACCGCCACCTGGATCTGGGCGTCGTCGATGTACGCGTCGGTGAACTCGGGGTACCTCTACGGTGTCTCGGGACCGATCCACTACGGGCTCTGGGGTGCTCTGATGATCCTGTTCATCTACCCCTTCGGCAAGCGAATCAGGAAGGTCGCACCGCAGGCGCACACGCTCGCGGAGGTCATGTTCGCCCGCCACGGCCGGTCCTCCCAGCTCATGCTGGCCGGATCCAACATCCTGGGTTCCGTCATCTCACTGACGTCGAACCTCATCGCCGGTGGCGCACTGATCTCCATGCTGAGCCCGTTCAGCTTCATCCAGGGCGTGATCGTGATCGCCGCGGGTGTGCTGATGTACACGTTGTGGTCCGGGTTCCGCGCTTCCGTGCTCACGGATTTCGCGCAGGTGCTGGCGATGCTCGGCGCGGTGATCATCATCGTGCCGGCCATGTTCTTCTTCCTCGGTGGTACGGACCTGTTCGCCTCGGGCGCGCAGAACCTGACGCCACAGCAGCAGAGCTTCTTCTCGTCCGAGGCGTTCCTCAACCAGGGTGCGCCGTACATCGCGGCGGTGCTGGCGTACGCGATCGGTAACCAGACCATCGCCCAGCGTCTGTTCGCGGTGCGCGAGGACCTGATCAAGCCGACGTTCATCACGGCGACGGTGGGCTACGGTGCGACGATCATCGGCATCGGCATGGTCGGCGTGCTCGCCCTCTACGCCGGTATCGAGCCGGTGGATGGCGATCCGAACAACATCCTCCCGCAGGTCGCGGCCGAGTACCTGCCGGCCGGCCTGGTCGCGGTGTTCTTCATCATGATCATCGGTTCGCTGTCGTCGACGGCGGATTCGGACTTGGCAGCTATGTCCTCGATCGCGATGTCTGACATCTACGGCCAGGGCATGCGTGGCCGCGGCAAGGTTCCGCACCCGCGCCTGATGCTGACGATCGGTCGCATCACCATGATCCTGGCGATCGTGGCGGCGCTGATCTTCGCGAACATCCAGTTCAACATTCTGGATCTGCTGGTCTTCGTGGGTGCCCTGTGGGGTGCGCTGGTGTTCCCGGTGATCGCGAGCTTCTACTGGCCGAAGGTCACCAACATGGCTTTCACGGTGTCGGTGCTCGCGGCTCTCGCGGTGTTCATCCCGACCCGTTTCGGCTACATGCCGGACACCGGGCTGGTGCCGTGGGTCATCGAGGCGCTCGCCGTGATCGGTATCGGTGTGGTGCTCGGTCTGATGGCGTTCGGCTTCTTCGGCCTGCGTCCGGCGCTCATCGTCGGCACGATCGCGGCGGTTGCCAGTGCGCCGTTCGCGTTCGACTTCCTGCGTGACTACGACACGTTGACCGCCTCGCTCGTGGCGTACTCGGTCAGCACGATCGTCTGTTACCTGATGTCGTTCCGTAACCCGGTGGACTTCGACTTCGCGACGATCGCCGAGCGCACCGAGGATTACGACACCGAGGAGGTCGCCGAGGAGTTGGCCGAGGAGGAGGGCGAGGCTGCTTCCGTCACCGCCGGCAACCAGTCCGACGACGACAACGACGACGACTCCGTTCGCGTCTAGGAAAGGACACGTATGTCACCGATCCTGCTCACCATCTATGTGCTCATCTGGCCGGTTATCGTGGCCGGCGTTCTCGCGGTGCTCGTCCGCGGCTTCGCCAAGGAGGCTGCGGAGGCCAAGCGAGACGGAGTGCCGATCATCTGATGCCCTGACGGGCTGAAGAACGGTAGGGGCCGGGTAGCGCAGCGCTCGCAGTCGAGTGCTGAACCGCTGCCCGGCCCCTGCCGCATGTTCGGCCCCTACCGCTGCCCGGCCGCTGCCACACGACGCCCTTCTCGCCACGTTTTGTCGTCATCTCCGCGTTCCTTGTCGGCACCACTGCGGCGCCACGCCGGATTTCCCGCGGTGGTGTCGACAAACTTCCGCCGCCGCCGCCGCTCGCGTGCCATGTGCCGGCGCCGGGGCCGAGTCAGGACGGCCGGCGGACCATGACGGTCGAGGCCTCGTCAGGCTGGGTGGGGACCCGGCCCACGGCCTCGAATCCGAAGCGCTCGTACAATCGTCGGCTGCCCGGGCTGGTGGCCTCGAGCGCGGCCAGTGGCGTGGCGGAGGCATCGATCATACTGACGAAGTGCGTGAGCAGTGCCGAGCCGACTCCCATGCCGCGAGCCGACGGGCTGGCGGCGATGTCGTGCAGATACCAGTGGGGCTCGTCCGGTCGATACGACTCCACCGCGAGGCCGTGGCCGATGCCCTTCCCGCCGGGCAGTCTGCTCGCGATGCTGCGGAGGCCGCGCCAGACAGAGCGGAGGATCGCCGCCGGGCGCGACTCGGAATGCGGGGCGGCCCGGAGTAGGGCGCCGACGACACGGCCTCCGTCCACGGCCACGTCGACGAGCTCGGGGTGGCGCTGAATCCGTCGCCGGTAGTGCGCCTCGAGTTTGCGTGGCCGGGTGGCCGGGTCCGGCAGGGACATGGCCCACGCGGGGTCGTCTCGGAACGCCTCGGCGAGGAGCTTCGAGGCGATCGGGGCGTCAGCCGACGTCGCGGGGCGGATGGTCACCATGTGGATCAAGGTATGCGCTCGGAAACGCGGCGTCGAGACAGGGGAGGGAGCGGGGGTCGGCCCGCCGGGAAGCGGGGGAGGCGAACACCGGGACGCGGGGAGGCGAGCACCGGGACGCGGGGAGGCGGGCACCGGGAAGCGGG
>CAMNYG010000219.1 GCA_946570335.1 uncultured Dietzia sp.
CGCGGGGTGAGGCGTTGGCCCCGGCCGGTGACGCGCTGGCCCCGACCTCGCCCCCGGCCGGTGACGTGCGCGTCGACTAGAGTGTGGCCGTGCTGAGCAACGGTCGCCCCTCCCCGCTGCCGCTCGACGAGGACCTTCGTTCCCTGTCCCCGCAGGAGCGGGTCCGTCCCGGCGACGGCCCGGCGAGAACCGTCCTCGACGCCTGGGGCGGCCCGGTCGGCGAGCACGCGGCGGTCGGGCGCCAGTCCTTCTGGACGCCGCTGCGCGTGATCATGCTTTTCGCCGTGATCTTCCTGGCCTTCGGCTTCTTCTCCAAGGCGGCCTGCCTCGAGACCTCCCACCCCACCGACGGGTCGCAGCCGGGCCTGATGTGGGACGGCCGCCAGTACTATAAGGCCTGCTACGCCGACCCGCTGCCGCTCTACTCCGCCGAGGGGCTGAGCCAGGGAGCGTTCCCGTACAAGTATTCGTGGGTCACCGATTCCGGCGAGGTCCGCTACATGGAGTACCCGGTGCTGTCCGGGATGTTCCAGTACGTCACCGCGCAAGGGGCGCAGGCCTGGCACGCAGTGTTCCCCGGCGGGCCGATCGAGGTGATCAAGTACTTCGTCCTGGGCGTGGTACTGCTGGCGTTCATGTGGATGGTCGCCGTGTGGGCCACCTACCTCTCGGCCGGTCGCAGGCCGTGGGACACATTGCTCATGGCGGCCAGTCCGCTGGTGGTCTTCCAGGCGTTCACCAATTATGACCTCATTGCCGTCGCGTTGGCCTCGGTCGCGTTGTTGCTGTGGGCGAGGTGTCGCCCGGTCTGGTCAGGCGTCGTCCTGGGATTGGGTGTGGCGGCCAAGCTGTATCCGTTGTTCCTGTTCGGTGCGCTGCTCGTCGTGGCGATCCGACGACGACGACTACTCGAACTCGGTAAAGCCGCAGCCGCAGCGATCGTCGCCTGGTTGGTGGTCAACCTGCCGATCATGATCGCGTTCCCGCAGGGCTGGCGGGAGTTCTTCCGACTCAACTCGGACCGGCCCGCGAACCCCGAGAGCATCTACGCCGTGGTCCAGGGGCTCACCGGCTGGGCGGGCTTCGATGTCGGCCGGGCGGCCGGGGAGGCGCCGGCGACGTTGAACATGGTGTCGTTGGTGTTGTTCGCGGCCGGCTGTGTGGCGGTGCTCGTGATCGGGCTGACCGCGGCCACCACCCCGCGCATCGCCCAGTTGGCGTTCCTGATCGTGGCGTTCTTCCTGCTCACCAACAAGGTGTGGAGCCCGCAGTACTCGCTGTGGTTGGTCCCCTTGGCGGTGCTCGCCGTGCCGCGCGTGAAGGTGCTGCTGCCGTGGATGGCGTTCGACGCCCTGTTGTGGGTCGCGCACATGTCATATTTCCACGGGGTGGCCAACAAGGGGATCGACCCGGAGCTGTTCCATGTGCTCGTGCTGGTCCGCAATCTGTTGGTCGTGGCGGTCTGTGTTGCCGTGATCGTGGAGATCTATCGGCCCGATCTGGACCTGGTCCGACGAAGCCACCGCGGCGCCCCGTACGGCACCGACCCGCTCGCGGGCGTGTTGGCCGGACCGCTCGAGGTCGGGTCGTCCGATGCCGGGTCGTCCGTCGCTGGGTCGTCTGATGCCGGGTCGTCCGAGGTCGGCCCACCCGCGGCCGGCCCCCTCGAATACGTTGCACAGTCACCCGGGCAGGGCGCCGCACCGGCCGCTCCAGATACCTCCGGAGACGCTAACCAGAAGGAGAATCCTGCCCGATGACCACTGCCCAAATGATCTGGATGTTCACCTTCATCCTCATCGGCTTCATCTGCATGGTCACCGCGGCCGGTGGCTACCGCGCGGGCTGGCGGCAGCCTGTGTGGATCGGCTGGACCGTGGCGGCGTTCCTGTTCCTCACCGTGATTCCCGTGACCCAGGCGCTGACGATGGGCCTGCAGCACGGTTGACCGGGGGCGGCGCCGACGCCGGCATCCGCGCCCGCGCCTGCACCGTGGCTGGGCGGGGCCGGCGGTGGCATCTGCGCCTGCGCGTGTACTGCTTTGGTGCGGGATCAGGCGGTCGGTGCGTCACGAACCGGGTCGTCGCCTTCGTTGAGCGTGTCGAGTCACAGCGTCAGCGGTGTTGGGGAATTGTCCTGGTGAAATGCTGCACGGAGCGACTCGACGTGGCTGGGCGGGGCCGGCGGTGGCATCTGCGCCTGCGCCTGCCGAGGTCGGGCGCTGCGTCGGCAGGTCAAGGGATTTCACTGCTGCATCCTGCACGGGGTAACCTTGAGCGGTTGCTGACGCAACGACCCTCCTGCCACGGAGACACCGTGGCCGAAATCTGTAGTCCACAGGAGGTGATGAGGTCCCGTGCGTCAATACGAAGTAATGGTCATCCTCGATCCGAGTCTCGACGAGCGCACCGTGGCGCCGTCGCTTGATACGTTCCTGAACGTGATCCGGCAAGAGGGCGGTTCGGTCGACAAGGTCGATGTCTGGGGCAAGCGCCGCTTCGCCTACGAGATCAACAAGCTCAGCGAGGGCATCTACGCCGTCATCCAGCTCAAGTCGGAGCCGGACGCGGTCAAGGAGCTCGATCGTCAGCTCGGCCTGAACGAGAACGTTCTCCGCACCAAGGTCCTGCGCGCCGACAAGTGACCGTGACTGTCCGACCAGCCCGGTAATCTGGGCGCGGTCGGTCGGCCTCGATCACCATTCAACCTCAGGCTGTACTCGCAGTCTTTCCTTCACGGCAGGAGAAGCGCATGGCACAGGGCGATACCCCAATCACCATCGTCGGGAACATCGTCGCGGATCCCGAACTGCGGTTCACTCCGTCGGGCGCCGCGGTGGCGAATTTCCGGATCGCCTCGACACCGCGTCGTTTCAACCCCCAGACCAACCAGTGGGAGGACGGCGAAGGTCTGTTCCTCACCTGCAATGTCTGGCGCCAGGCGGCGGAGAACGTCGCCGAGTCGCTGCAGAAGGGCATGCGCGTCATCGTCAACGGTCGGCTGCGGCAGCGGTCGTACGAGACCCGCGAGGGCGAGAGGCGCACTGTGTATGAGGTCGAGGTGGATGACGTCGGCCCGTCGCTGAAGTACGCCACCGCCAAGGTGACCCGCACCAGCCGCGACAGCGGTGGGGGCGGCGGTTTCCAGGGCGGGGGCGGCCAGGGCGGCGGTTACCAGGGCGGCGGCCAGCCGCAGGGTGGTTTCGGCGGAAACCAGCCTCAGCAGGGCGGTTACGGCGGCGGCCAGGGTCATCCGCAGAACGACGACCCGTGGGGCAGCGCCCCGCAGGCCGGCGGTTCCGGTGGGTTCGGCGGTATGGACGACGAGCCCCCGTTCTAGATCGGGTCGATTTCCCAGGGGCGATGCTCGTCCCACCCTCACAAGCATGAGATATGACCTCGCGACAACCCGGCCCAGGTCGGATCGTCGGAGGAAAGAAAGGTAGACGGATCATGAAGCTGATCCTCACCGCCGACGTCGACAAGCTCGGTGCGCCGGGCGACATCGTCGAGGTCAAGGGCGGATACGGACGTAACTTCCTGCTCCCGCGTGGGCTGGCCATCGTTGCCACCCCGGGCGCCGAGCGCCAGATCGAGTCCATCAAGCGGGCCCAGGAGGCCCGTGCGGTGCGGGACTCGGACCACGCCAACGAGCTCAAGCAGAAGCTCGAGTCGCTGGCCGACGTCAAGGTCGCGGTCAAGACCTCCGACACCGGCAAGCTGTTCGGCTCGGTCACCGCGGGTGACGTCGCCTCGGCCGTGAAGGCCGCCGGCGGCCCGACGCTCGACAAGCGCGCCGTGCAGATGCCCAAGGAGCACATCAAGTCGACCGGCGCCCACAGCGTCGTCGTCGACCTGGGGCACGACACCACCGCGAGCGTCGCGGTGGAGGTCGTCTCCGCCTGATCCACCCGGATCAGGGCCGAGGGACCCGGCCCGCACCTGCGACGGCCGGGGCCCTCGCCTCTCCGCAGGGGGGGGGACGGCCTGGGGATAATTTGCTAGGTGTGGTAGGTT
>CAMNYG010000220.1 GCA_946570335.1 uncultured Dietzia sp.
ATAACTTGAAGGTGGGAAGACGTTTTGGGGCCGCGATCTACAAGGATGTCGACATCTGCTGTGTACACGCGTGCCTGAGCGCGCCATGACCGCCGTCACCTGGATCGAGGACGGCACCGAGCGCCGCGCGGGTTGGCGCCCCGAGAACGGTGCCACGCCGCCGCGGGAGATCGTGGTGATCGACGACGACATCGCCGCGGACAGCGCTCTCCGGCTGGCGCGGGCAGGCACCGGGTTGCTCTGGAGAGGCGACTACCACAATGCCCGGCAGCTGCTGCGTGCCCTCGACCGTCGGCTGGAGAAGCAGGCGTCCCGTAGGGCCTCCCGTAAGGCATCGAGGTCGTCGAACACATCGAACGTGTCTCGCGGCGTCGAGACCGGCGACCTCTTCCACGCGAATCGGCTGGCGCGATCCCAGCGGGCGGCCGTCCTGGGGAGAATCCTCATCGAACTCGAGCCCGACCACACGATCCGGTTGCGTCGGGCGCCGGATGTCCGCGAGGCGTGCGAGCACGCCTACGGGCCGCCGGCGGACGAGGGCGCGGGGGAGTCGATGCTCGTCTCGCTCCCGGAGATCCTCGGGGTGATCAGCGCGTTCGAATGGCACCGCAAAGGCATCGAGGTGTCCGCCCTTGCCGGGCGCATCCACCCCGCATACGGCGTCTTTGCCCCCACCCGGGACGAGTACATCGACCTGGTCGCCGAGGCGGCCTGGCCTCCTGGCGTCGACCGCCCGATGGTCTTTGACCTCGGCACCGGGACCGGGGTGCTCGCTGTCCTCCTGGCCCGGCGCGGAGCCACGGAAGTGGTGGCGACAGACATCAACCCGCGCGCGGTTCGGTGCGCGGTCGACAATGCGGACCGTCTCGGAGTCGCGGATCGGGTGCGGGTGGAGGAGGCGGATCTGTGGCCCGCCGCCCCGGAACGTGCCGACGTCGTGGTGTGCAATCCGCCCTGGATTCCGGGCCGTCCGACGTCGGCTCTGGAGCAAGGCATCTACGATCCGAAATCCGACATGGTGCACCGCTATCTCGGTGAGCTGGCCCAGCATTTGACACCGCGGGGCGAGGGCTGGCTGATCCTGTCCGACCTCGCCGAGCTTCTGGGGCTGCGCACCCGCGAGGAGTTCCTCCAGCGCATCACCGACGCCGGACTGACCGTTGTGGGCAGACACGAGACGACGCCGCGACATCCGCGCGCGACCGACGATGCCGATCCGCTCCACGCCGCCCGGGCGGGCGAGCGGACCATGCTGTGGCGGCTTGCCGCACGAGGATCGTGAGGGCATACCGCCGGACCGCCCGACGCCCCGGACCTTCGATGGTGGAGGTCCGGGACACGGGGCATCGTCCCTGGTGTGCTGCTCGGATCAGACGTAGAGCGGCACCGGGGTCCCCTCAGTCGCGCCGGGGTAGCGGTCGACGATCTTGTTGAGCTCGGCCTGCATGTACAGGATGTTCAGGCCGAACACGAAGGTCAGAAGGCACGACAGGATGGGCGAGCAGGTGGGCTGGAGCCCGCTGGCACGCTGGGCGTTCTGGATTCGCTGCCCGGTGTTGTAGAAGCTGACCACAGGTGCGATCACCGTCCAACCCAACAAGAGCAATACCAACAAGGGCCCGGCCACGGGCGCCTGGCGACGCTGGTCGAACTCCGCCATTTCCTTGTGGATCTTGTAGTACCAGACGTAAACGTAGATCCCGAGCGTGATGATCGGGAACACGAGCCAGGTCATGACGGGGTTGCGCCCCTTGAAGAGGAGCCCCATCGCGGCCGGGGGGTGTGCAGCCCCGTAGGGGGACGGGACCAGTGCCGACGGCTGGGGGAGGGCAGTGGCGTGTTGGAACGACTGTCCCGGGGCGTACTGCCCCGAGTAGTCCGGGTTGTTCACGGCTTCGGTCATGAGTGATCCTTCGAGAGATGTACGGGACCTTGCGGTCGAACTACGACTGCGCAAGCTCGCAAACCGTACAAAATCACTACGACATGTACGTCGGCGTCAGGGTGGAGGTCGGCTCTGTCACGTACTGGATTCGCGGAGGCCAGTTCATCACGTCCGGTCGACGCGCCTTCATGACCGCGCCGACCAGGGTGGCGGACTCCCCGGCGGCGCGGCTGTGCGTCACTACTGCAGCGACTGCACCCGCACCGTCACCTCGGCATCGGCCGTCCCCGCCTGATCGGCCAGCACCCGGCGTGACGCGAGCTGGATGTCCCGCACCGTCTCGCGGATCGGCCGCGACCGGTCGAGAGCCACCTCCACCAGTGCGGTTCCCCCGGCGGTGTCGATGTGCAGTCCGAAGTGGGAGGTGTGGTCTCCGTTGCGGCGGAGGCGGGCATCGAGCGTGCGCAGGGTCGTCCCGAGTCCGGGCTCGATCGCGCGGACACCCGGTACGGAGGTCACCGCGGCGAGCAGCTCCGTGCCGGTCGGACCGGTCCGGGCCGCCGGGGCCGCGTCCTGCTCGGAGGTCGTGCGTGGCTCAGTCATGGAGATCCTCGATGTGAACGTCAACTGTGAGTCCGCCGAGAGCGAGTTCGCGGGAACACTCGGACACCACGGACGTCCGGACGTCATCCGCCAGCGCGCGCAGGTCCCCGCTCGCGGTGGACAGCGAGACCCGGCACAGGACCCGCTCGGGCAGGCCGCGGACTCCCCACTCGGGAGTGTCGGCGTAGTCGACCGCGGTGCGCAGGCTCATCGCCCCGGGAACGGCATCCACGGCGTTGCGGATCAGGGTCCGCAGTGCCAGTTCGCTGAGTGAATAGGGGCCGGCTTCGGTGGGAGGCATCGTGACGCGCGCACCGTGCCGGACATCGGCGCGCACCACCTGCGACAACGTCTCCCTCATGCGAGGCGAGGTCTGCACGGAGTCGTCCCCACGGGCCTCCGCCTCGTCCCAGTCGCGTTGTAGCTCACTGATGTATTCGAGATACTCGCGGGTGGCGTCGTACTCGTCGGACACACCGGTTACGGAGGGGTCGCCCATGGTGTTCACCGCCATTCCTTCATTCGGTCGATCACGTGGGTTCGGGCTCTGGAGATGCGCCCACGCGCCGTGGACTCGGTGATATCCAGGGCATGCGCCACCTCTCGGTAGGACATTCCGTCGATCTCCCGCAGCGTCCAGCAGGAGCGCAGATCGGGCTCCATCGAGGCGAGCACCCGCGCGAGCGCCTGCAGCTGCAGGTTGACCTCCGAGCGCCGGGCGGGATCGGTGGTCGGTGCGCTGTCCGGGTGCCATTGGAGCGTGTCCGGGGAGTGGGCGTCGGTCGCCCGGCGAGCGTTCCGGCGGGCGATATCGGTGGCCCGGCGCGAGCAGATCTGCGAGAGCCAGGACCGCACCGCGTCCGGGTCGGAGAGAAGGTGCAGCCGCTCCCACGCCGAGATCAGGGTCTCCTGCACCACGTCCTCACTGTCCTGCCGATCACCGAGCACCAGGTAGGCGATCCGGAACAGCCGGCCCTGATGACGTCCGATCAGCCGGACAAAGGCCTCGGCGTCGCCGTCCTGGGCGCGCAGCACCAGGACCCTGTCGGTGGGGCCGCCCGGTTCGGGGGTCATTCCTTCTCGCCACCTACGGCCACCCGGTCGGCGCGGGCAGCGCTCTTGCCGGTGCTCAGGTTCACCAGGACGTCGACCGAGCGGGGTTCGGAGCCGAGCGAGATCCGCAGATCCTCGAAGAGCCGGTGGCGGACCTGCTCGATCGTCCAGGCGATCTGCGCGGACTCGGCAACGGTCACCTCCGCCACCACACCGGCACCGGTGGCCGACCCGGTGGCCCGCACCGACGCGCCGTCCACGCCCTGGACGTCCTCGATGCGTTCGACCAGTGCGCGCTCGAGGACCTGCGGCTCGAGCGTCGCGAGCACGGCGCCGTCGGCGCCGTGCAGTCGCAACACGGCCCGCGCGGGGGCGGTGGGGATCTGGGAGACGAGCAGCGCGAGCCCGCCGAGGACGGCGACCACGCTGACC
>CAMNYG010000221.1 GCA_946570335.1 uncultured Dietzia sp.
CTCTGAGCGGGGCGACATCGCCGGACGGTGCGGCCGGATGACGGCGTGTCACTCGGCCGAGCGGCGATCTCCGGCGCCGGCACCATCAGCTCCGGTCGCGCCCTGCTCCGCAGCGCGCGCCCTGGACAGAAGATCCGCGTGCTCGGCCTCGTCGACCTGGCGGGATTCATCGACCAGGAGGACCGGGATGCCGTCGTCGATCCGGTAGGCGCGCCGCAGACGCTGGTTGTACAGCGTGTCCTCGCCGATGAGCAGGAGCGGGCCCTTGTCCTCGGGACAGGCGAGGATCTCGAGCAGACGTGCGTCAATGACGGACATGTCGCTCACCCTACCCAGGCGGAGAGCTCGTCGCGGAACTCGACCAGGCGATCGCGCTGCTTCGAGACCGCTTCTGCGGCGGTGCCGCCACGGGCGTTCCGAGATGCGATCGAACCCGTCACGGTCAGCACGTCACGAACGTCCGGAGTGAGTGCCGGATCGATGGCGGCCAGCTCGTCGTCGTCGAGCTCGTCCAGCCCCACACCACGCGCCTCGGCGACCCGCACGCACTCCCCCGCGGCCTCGTGTGCGACGCGGAACGGCACGCCCTGGCGGACCATCCACTCGGCGATGTCGGTGGCCAGCGTGTAGCCCGCCGGTGCGAGCTCGGCGAGTCGCTCGGGGTGGAATTCGAGCGTGGCGACCAGTCCCGCCATGGCGGGAAGCAGCAGGTCGAGCTGGGCGACCGAGTCGAAGACCGGTTCCTTGTCCTCCTGCAGGTCCCGGTTGTAGGCCAGCGGCTGAGCCTTGAGCGTGGCGAGCAGGCCGGTGAGGTTGCCGATGAGCCGGCCGGTCTTGCCGCGCATCAGCTCGGCCACGTCCGGGTTCTTCTTCTGCGGCATGATCGAGCTGCCCGTGGACCATTCGTCAGCCAACGTCACATAGCCGAACTCCGGCGTCGACCAGGCGATGATCTCCTCCGCCAGTCGCGACAGGTCCACCGCGATCTGGGCCAGCACATACGACGCCTCGGCCGCGAAGTCACGCGAGCTCGTGGCGTCGATCGAGTTGTCGGAGGCGCGGTCGAAGCCGAGTTCCGCCGCGATCGCGTCCGGGTCCAGCCCGAGGGACGAACCGGCCAACGCGCCGGAACCATACGGCGAGACCGCCAGGCGCCGGTCCAGGTCGCGGATCCGGTCGAGGTCACGCAACAGGGGCTGGGCGTGGGCGAACAACTGATGTGAGAGCAGGACCGGCTGCGCCGCCTGGAAATGGGTCTTGCCCGGCATGACCGTATCGGGGTGGGCGTCGGCCTGCACGACGAGTGCGTCGACGACGTCGAGCACCCCCGCCGCCACCGCGCGCACCGCGTCCCGCAGCCACATCCGGAACAGCGTCGCCACCTGGTCGTTACGCGAGCGTCCGGCACGCAACCGTCCGCCGACCTCGGCGCCGGCCCGTTCGATCAGCCCGCGCTCGAGCGCACCGTGGACGTCCTCGTCCGACTCGGCCGGCCCGAACTCGCCGGAGTCGACATCCGCGGCGAGACGATCCAGGCCGTCGAGCATCGTGTCCAGGTCCGCTCCGGTGAGCAGACCGGCACGGTGCAGCACCCGGGCGTGCGCCTTGGACGCCCTGATGTCGTACGGAGCCAGCTCCCAGTCGAAGTGGGTGGACTTGCTCAACGCGGCCATCGCCTCGGCGGGGCCGCCCGCGAACCGGCCACCCCAGAGGGCGCCGGTGTTGGTCCCGTGCCGGTCGTCCCGGCCCTGCTCCTCGCTCACAGTCCCAGGTCCCGCTTGGCGGAGATCTTGGAGCTCAGACCGTGCAGGTTGACGAAGCCCTTGGCGTAACTCTGGTCGAACGAGTCCCCCTCGTCGTAGGTCGCCAGGTTGAAGTCGTACAGCGACTTGTCCGAACGGCGGCCGTTGACGTTGATCTGGCCACCGTGCAGGACCAAGCGGATGTCGCCGGAGACGTGCTCCTGGGTGTTGTCGATGAAGGCGTCCAACGCGTACTTGAGCGGCGAGAACCACAGTCCGTCGTAGACGGCGTTCGACCAGGTGTCGGAGACACCGGACTTGTAGCGGGCGAGCTCGCGCTCGAGGGTCACGTCCTCGAGCGCCTTGTGCGCGGTGATGAGGACCATCGCACCGGGGGCCTCGTAGATCTCACGGCTCTTGATGCCGACGAGACGGTCCTCGACCATGTCGATACGGCCGACGCCCTGGGCGCCACCGCGGCGGTTGAGTTCCTCGATCGCTTCGAGCACGGTGACCTGCCGGCCGTCGATCGCCACCGGGATGCCGGCCTCGAAGGAGATGGTGACCTCGTCCGGGGCGGCGAAGTTGAGGGTGGGGTCCTCGGTGTAGTCGTAGACGTCCTTAGTCGGGGCGTTCCACAGATCCTCGAGGAAGCCGGTCTCCACGGCGCGGCCCCACACGTTCTGGTCGATCGAGAACGGCGACTTCTTGGTGACGTTGATCGGGATCTCGTTCTGCTCGGCGAACTCGATGGCCTTCTCCCGGGTCCAGGCGTAGTCGCGGACCGGAGCGATCACGTCGAGGTCGGGGGCCAGGGCGCCGAAGCCCACCTCGAACCGGACCTGGTCGTTGCCCTTGCCTGTGCACCCGTGGGCGACGGCCGTTCCACCGTGCTCCTTGGCGGCCTCGACGAGGTGCTTGACGATCAGCGGGCGAGAGATGGCAGACACCAGCGGGTACTCCCGCATGTACATGCCGTTGGCCTTGATGGTCGGGGCACAGTAGTCGTTGGCGAACTCATCGCGGGCGTCGATCACGATCGATTCGACGGCACCGCAGTCCAGCGCACGCTGCCCCACGACCTCCATGTCCTCGCCACCCTGGCCGAGGTCGATGGCCACGGCCACGACCTCGGCTCCCGTCTCCTTGCCGATCCAGCTGATGGCGACAGAGGTGTCGAGGCCGCCGGAATAGGCGAGGACGACGCGATCGGTCATGGTGTTCTCCTTAATGGTTGTTCACGAGTTGTCTGAAGTTGTGGGGCCGTCAGTGCTGGCGTCGGGCCAGGCCTGCGAGTCGGTCCGCCAGCTCTGCTCCGCGCACTGGTTCACGGGCCATCACGAATATGGTGTCATCCCCGGCGATCGTGCCCACCACGTCGTCCAGATTCGCACGGTCCAGGGCGCTGGCGAGGAAGTTCGCCGCCCCCGGGGGGGTACGCAGAACCGCCATGTTCCCGCTGTGGTCGGCCGAGACGAGCAGTTCTCCGAGCAGGCGCCCGAGACGGTCGGTCCCGCCGGGGATGCCCGGGACATGGCTTCCGTCTTCCGGGATGACGTAGCGGCCGACGCCGCCGTCTGCGGCACGGAGCTTGACGGCTCCCAGCTCATCGAGGTCGCGGCTCAGTGTAGCCACGGCCACCGCGATCCCCTCCGCCGCCAGTGCGTCGGCGAGCTCGGTCTGACTGCGCACCGCCCGTGCCCGCAGGATCTCCACGATCCGCGCATGCCGCGCGGTGCGACTCACCGTGCCGACGGAGGTCACGATCGCTCCAGCAGCCAGACCAGTAGCGCCTTCTGGGCGTGCAGCCGGTTCTCCGCTTCGTCGAACACGCGGCTACGCGGGCCGTCGATCACCTCGGCGGTGATCTCCTTCTCCCGGTACGCCGGCAGACAGTGCAGGACGATCACGTCGTCGGACGCCTTGTCGACCGCCGACTGCCCGAGCTGGTAGCCAGCCAGGTCGCGGAGACGATCGGCCGCCGAGTCCTCCATCCCCATCGACACCCACGTGTCGGTGATGAGCACGTCGGCATCCAGAACCGCTGTGTCGACGTCGGTGGTGATCGTGACGGAGCCACCGGTCTCCGCCGCGATACGCTCGGCGTCGGCGACCACCTGTCCGGTCGGCTGATATCCCGCCGGAGCGGCGATGGTGATGTGGATCCCCGCGGTGGCGAAGCCGAGCAGGTACGAGTGGCCCATGTTGT
>CAMNYG010000222.1 GCA_946570335.1 uncultured Dietzia sp.
GGGGACCCATCACCCACAACGGACGCCTCGTCGGCCTCCTCTCGGGCGGTCACATGCCGCCGGCCGCCGGCCCCGCGGGAAGCCTCGGCCCCGTTCTGCCGTCCTGCGTGCATCCCGCACAGTCCCCGTTCTTCCTCCCCGCGCTCGGCTACTCGTTCGACGCGATCGTCGACGACGCCACGGCGCGCGACTGGCCCGGGCAGGGCTTCCAGATGGCCTGACAGGCCCTGTGACCGGCACGACCCGGCCCGGGCCGGCGCGTCCGTCGAGTCCCGGTCACGCCAACACCCCCGCGGACATGAGTCCGCGGGGGTGTTTTCCGGATATCTGCGCTCGGTGTGCGGGTGTGCGGGTGTGCGGCCCGCGTCACCTCACTTGAGTTCAGCGCTGGACAGGTCCAGGACGCGACGGGCGATCACCAGCTGTTGGATCTGCTGGGTACCCTCGAAGATGTCGAGAATCTTGGAGTCACGCGACCACTTCTCCAGGAAGCTGCGCTCGGAGTAGCCGAGTGTCCCCGCCAGCTCCACGGCACCGAGCGTGATGGTCGAGCCGACACGGCCGGCCTTGGCCTTACACATCGATGCCTCCTTGGTGTTGGGCATCTTGTTGTCGGCCATCCATGCGGCCTGGAGCGTCAGGAGGTACGCGGCCTCCCAGTCGGCCTCGAGTTCGAGGTACTTGGCCACCGCGGCCGGCTGGCTGGTCGCGGGACGGTCGTAGTCGATCTCCAGTCCGGCCTCCTCGAGGAGGGTGCGGATCTCCTCGAGAGCTGCGCGGGCCACGCCCACGGCCATGCCGGCCACGAGCGGGCGGGTGTTGTCGAACGTCTGCATGGCGCCGGCGAAGCCCTTGTCCACCCGGATCTCCGGATCGCCCAGGAGGTTCTCCTTGGGGATGCGGCAGTCCGTGAACGAGATCTGGGCGGTGTCGGAGGCGCGGATGCCGAGCTTGTGCTCGAGTCGGTCCACCGAGACGCCGGGATGCTCGCGCGGCACGACGAACGACTTGATGGCGGCGCGGCCCTTGCTCTTGTCGAGGGTCGCCCACACCACGATGTGGTCGGCACGCTCTCCGGAGGTGACGAAGATCTTGGTGCCGTTGAGCACATACTCGTCGCCGTCGAGGCGGGCGGTGGCGGAGACCGCGGCGGAGTCGGAACCGAAGTCGGGCTCGGTGATGGCCATCGAGGCCCACACGCGGCCGAACCGCTCCATCTGCTCGTCGTCCGCAACGGCGGCGATGGCCGAGTTCCCGAGGCCCTGACGGGGGATGGACAGGGTCAGGCCCACGTCACCCCAGCAGGTCTCGATGATGTTGAGCAGCGACTTCATGTTGCCGCCGTTCTGGATGCCCTCGCGCTTGGACTCCTCGCCGCGGCCGGTGGTGGCCCCGGCGGCGGCCTGACCGGCATCCTCCATGGCCTCGATCATGGCCTTGAGAGTGTCCAGCTCGACGGGGTACTCGTGCTCCGCGAGGTCGTACTTGCGGGAGATCGGGCGGAAGATCTGTGTGGCGACCTGGCGGGCCTGGTTGGCGCCCACCTGGAGCCGCTTGGGGAGTTCGAGATTGATCATGGTCAGTGGTCCTTGGATCGATGAGGGGCGTGGCTGGTGGGACGGGTGGCGGTCACAGGACCACCACGCCCTCCGCCACTCCCACGGCGCGGAGGTCGCGGTACCAGCGCTCGACGGGGTGTTCCTTGGTGAAGCCGTGGCCACCGAGCAGCTGCACGCCGTCCAGGCCGATCTTCATGCCCTTCTCGGCGGCGAGCTTGCGGGCCAGGGCGGCCTCGCGGGCGAAGGACAGGCCCTGCTCGGCGCGGGCGGCGCCGCGCCAGGTCACCAGGCGCATGCCGTCGAGCTCGGTGGCGATGTCGGCCACCATGAACGCCACGGCCTGGCGGTGGGCGATGGGCTCGCCGAACGCGTGACGCTCCTTGACGTAGGGGATCACGTAGTCCAGTACCGCGTGCGAGGTGCCGACGGCCAGGGACGCCCAACCGAGGCGGGACAGCCGGATGATGTCGGCGTAGGCGGTGGACCTGTCGTCCACGGTGGCCTCGGGGCCGCCGAGGATCGCGTCGACCGGCACCGAGACGTCGTTGAGCAGGAGGCGGCCGAGTCCTGCGGCACGCAGACCCATGGACGGGTCGGCCTCGACCACCAGGCCTTCGGTGTCGGACTCGACGACGAAGAAGGTGGGCTTGCCCTCGAGCTCCGCGGCCACGATGAACAACTCGGCGCTGCCGGCGGTCGGGACCATCGACTTGACGCCGTTGAGGGTGTAGCCGCCCGGGCCGCGGGTGGCGGTGGTCTGGAGTTCGAAGGGGTCGAACAGTATGCGCGGCTCGGTCACCACGACAGCGGCCGCCGGGACCTTCTCGGCGGCGAACGCCGGGAGGTAGGACTTCTGCTGCGTGTCGGAACCGAACTGCGTGAGCGTGGTGGCCACGCCGGACGGCGCGAGGATCGGCAGCGCCAGCCCCATGTCCCCGTAGGCGAGTGCCTCGGCGACCAGCGAGTTGGTGACGACGCCACGCTCGGAGGCGATGCCCTCGAACTCCTCGGGCACGTTCAGCATGGTCGCGCCGATCTCGGCCGAGCGCTCGAGAAGCGACGCGGGGGCCTCGGCGGCGGCGTCCGCGTCATGGGCGGCGGGACGGATGACCTCGGCGGCGAAGTCGCGAACCGTCTCGACGATCATCTTCTGATCGTCGTCCGGGGTCAGGTCGAATGCGTCGGACCGGGTCTCGGCGTCGGCCTCGGGCAGCCGCTTGGGGGCGCCCCCACCGGAGACCTTCTTGAACGACTTGGTCGCGGCGCCGAGTGTCTTGAAGCCGGTCTTGGTCGCCTCGTAGGTGACGCGGTCGACTTTCTGGCGTAGGCCGAAGCGCTCGGCGAACTCCGACCCGGTGATGGTCGTGAGCGCGCGCATGGCGGCACCGATCGCGTCGATCCGCGTCGGATTCTTGCCCGGCGTGGAGTTCTCCGCGCGCCCGGTCGCGGTCGGGGTCGTGGGGTTCTTGCTCATCAGCACCAGCTGTTCTCGTGACGGAGTGGACGGTGTGGTCGTCCACTACCTTACTTCGCAGTAAGTTCCGTGCGCCAGACCTTTCCCGAACCCGTGTCCCGCGGGGCGAACGGTGTCAGCCGCGCAGGAGCGCCACGGCCTGCTCCACGGCTCCCGGGCGTCCGGCGACAAACCAGTCGTAACCGTTGACCTCCACGGTCGCACAGGTGCCGCCGGCGCCCTCGACGAGTGCCCGTCCGGGCAGCCAGTCCCATTCGGGACACGAGTGCTGGGCCCACACCGCGTGGACCCCGCAGGCCACGGAGGCCAGGTCGACCGAGCCGGAGCCGAGCATCCGGATCGTGGCGGCGCCCCGGCTGACACGGTGGAACGGTGCGGCCAGGTCGGGATCGTCGAAGAACGGTGGGTGCAGGTAGGTGGCGAGACTGCCGGCGGCGAGGTCACCGGGCGTCAGGCGGGTGACCGGGACGCCGTTGCGCCGGGTCGGGATCTCGGAGCCGCCGACGAACGTGTCGCCGGTGACGGGTCGGTGCACCGCGCCCAGGAGGTAGTCGTCGGGTCCGCTGAGGGCGACGGCCGAGCACCAGTAGTCGGATCCGTTGACGAAGTTGTAGGTGCCGTCGACGGGGTCCACGACCCACCGTCGGTCGTGCTCGCCGGGGACGAGGGTGCCCTCTTCGCCGAGGATGCCGTCGTCGGGCCGGTGGCGGGCGAGGGTTGCGGTGATGTGACGCTCGGCGGCGTTGTCGGCCTCTGTGACCACGTCGGAGACGGAGGTCTTGTGGTGGACGTCGAGACCGTCCTCGCGGAGGCGCCGGGCCAGGGTTCCGGCGTCGACGACGAGGCTGGCCGCCAGATCGACGTCGGGCATCTGCGAGGTGTCCGTGTC
>CAMNYG010000223.1 GCA_946570335.1 uncultured Dietzia sp.
GTCACGGTCGGCCTTGGTGTAGACGCGCTTGACGTCGATGCCCTCCGGGGTCTCCCAGTGTGCATCGGCCGCGATCGCGGCGTCGACGGAGATCGCCGCGGTGTCGGCGGTGGATCCGGACTCGTGGAGGGGGGCGGTGCTGAAATCGGGGAAGGTCGTCATCTCACTTCACTCCCAGCTGGTCGAGGAGGGTGGACAGAGCGGCGACGGCGTCGATGCCGAGGCCCAGGAAGCCGTCGGGACTGTCGGCCCCCTCTGCGGGGAAGCTCTTCTCGGTACCAGCCACGTACACCGTGGACACACCGGCGGCGCGCAGCGCGGCGACGGCCTCCGGTCCCTGGGTGGCGTAGCGCTTGTCGGCACCGCAGAGCACGGCGATCTCGGCCCCGTCGCGGGCGTCGGCGTACTGCCCTGGCTCCGAGGTACCCGAGTTGTGGGCCTCGATCCCGCCGGCGGCGAGCAGGTTGGAGATGAAGGTCACGCGCCCCGTGGTCTCGGCCTGGGAGCCCAGCCCCGCGATGAGGACGGTAGGACGGGAGCCGGTCTCCTCCAGGTGGGCGTCGGAACGGTCACGGAGCTTCTCGAAAGCCAGGCCGTAGCGGTAGCCCTCGCCCCCGCGGCGGGACGCATCGAGAGACGGTTCGCCGAGATTCGGGAACTCGGAGACGCCGGTGATCGGCGACTTCCGGTGTGCGATGTCGGCGTCACGGGCGTCACGGATCCGGGTGATGGACTCGGCGACGGAGCCGGAGGCGATCGCGGCGGACAGTCCGCCGGCGGCCTCGACCGTCTGGAGCACGGACCAGGCGGCGTCGGCCAACGAGTCGGTGAGCGACTCGACGTACCAGGAGCCACCGGCGGGATCCACGACGTGACCGAGGTGGGACTCCTCGAGGAGCAGCAGTTGGGTGTTGCGTGCGATGCGGTCGGCGAAGGAACGCGACGTGCTCTGCAGACCACCCGGGATCGAGGCGTCGAACGGCAGGACGGTCACCGAGGTGGCACCGCCGACTCCGGCGCCGAACGCCGCGAGTGTGGTGCGCAGCATGTTCACCCACGGATCACGCCGCGACATCATGGCGGACGAGGTCACCGCATGCTGCGGAGCGCCACCGGCCTCGGGGGCCCCGAGGAGCTGCGCGGCCCGGGCCCACATTAGGCGCCCGGCGCGGAACTTGGCGATCGATGCGAACTGGTCGTCTGTGGCGGCCAGTCGGAACGAGACCTGCCGGAGCGCGGTGTCCGCGGGCATTCCTGCGGACATGAGGGCACGCACGTACTCGAGTCCGGCCGCGACGGCGTACGCGAGCTCCTGAGCATCGCCCGCGCCGTCGGAGTGGAAGACCGTGCCGTCGGCGACGAACGTGCGGATGGTCTCCTCGCGCTCGGACACCCGGGCGGCGAGGCGGACCGCGGCGCCCAGGTCGATGGACTCGGCGCCCGAGTACGCGGCGGTCACGGGGGCGGCACCGAGGTCTGCGATCACGGTGGCACGATCGGTCACACCGTCGCCCGCGGTGCGACGCTGATCGAGCAGCTCGAGGTAGGCCTCGGCGACCTCGACCAGGTCGGTGCCGGACTCGAAGGTCACCGGTGCCAGGTCGAGGTAGACGTCCTTGAGCACGGCGGCGAGCTCGGAGGCTTCGGCCGTGAGCCACAGCGCTGTGGTTCCCTGCTCGAGCAGATCGAGCACCCGGGTGTTGACCTGCGAGGCGTCTCCCGTCGCCACCACACGGGCGCTGACGTGCCAGCCGTTGTCCGGAAGTCCGGACCGGTCCCCGCCCCGGACGTAGGGGAAACGACCCGGCGCCGGGCGTTCCGCGATCTCGTCGGCCCGCGTGTAGAGCGGGTTGATCTCGATCCCGTCGCGCGTCGTCGCGATCAGCGAACGCCAGGCGTCGTCGGGCATATCGGCAGGATCCTTGCGGGCGGCCTTCGCGAGGACGGCTCCCACAGAGGCGTACCAGGAGTGAAGGTCAGGACCTGTGGTCGGACTGGTCACCGGTACCTCGTTCTCTTGTGGAGTGAAGGGGGTCACCACGCGACTCTAGTGCAGCGGCCCGGGAGGCAGGAACATGCCCTTGACCGCGGGTGAGCGCACGGGGAGAACGCCCGGCCCGGCGGGGACTACAGTCGTCCCGGTGCATGGACGGGTGTTCGGTTGGGTGCTGGCGGTGGTGGCTCTCGTCGTCGTCGCCACCCTCGTCCCCACCCCCGGACTGGAGCAGATGCGTGCCTGGGCCGGCCAGCTCGGGCCGTGGTTCGCGCCGGTGTTCTTCGCCTCCTATGCACTGGTCACGGTGGCGCCGATCCCGCGCTCCACGTTCACCTACTCCGCCGCGGTGCTGTTCCCGCCCTCCGTCGCGGTCCCGTGGTCCCTCGTGGCGACGGGGATCGCCGCGGCTGTGGCGTTCGAGGGTGTGCGGCGCCTGGGGCACGAGAAGGCGGCGGCGCTCCGAGCGGATCGACGCGTCGCGGCGGTGGACGCCCGCCTACGTCGGCGGGGCTGGCTGTCGGTGGGCAGCCTGCGTCTGGTCCCGGCGGTCCCGTTCTCGGTCGTCAACTACGCCGCGGGGCTGACCTCCATCCGGCGTCGACAGTTCCTGCCCGCGACCGTGATCGGTAGCGCTCCCGGCACCGTGGCGGCGATCCTGCTCGGCAACTCACTCACCGCGGGTGACGGCACCGCGGCACTGTGGGCGACGGCCGGTTTCGCGACCGTGGGGGTGGTCGGGATGGTGCTGGACGCGCGGATGCCCGTCACGCGGGCTCGGTGACGAAGTCCACCAACCGCTCCACCGCGCCGAGCAGCGCGGGTTCGATATCCCGATAACTACTGACCGAGGACAACACGTGACGGAATCCGTCGGCCGGCTCGCCCCAGCCCAACCGCGTGCAGATCCCGGTCTTCCAGTCCTCACCACGCGGCACCTCGGGCCACTCCCGGATCCCGACCGCCGAGGGTTTGACGGCCTGCCAGATGTCGACGTACGGGTGGCCGGTCACCAGGACGTTTCCACCCAGACCGGCCACGATGCGCGACTCCTTGCTCCCCTCGACCAGGTGGTCCACCAGGACGCCGAGTCGCGCCGACGGCGTGGGTCCGAAATCAGCCACGAGACCGGCCAGGTCGTCGATACCGTGGAGTGGTTCCACGACGATCCCCTCGACTCTCAGGTCGTGCCCCCAGATCTTCTCCACCAGAGCCGCGTCGTGGATGCCCTCCACCCAGATCCGACCGGCGCGAGCGGTGCGGGCCCGCAGCCCCTCGACCTTGCGGGACCCGGACGCGGTGATCCTGGGGCCGCGCGCTGCTGGCGCAGGCTTCCGCAGCGTCACCGGGGATCCGTCGATGAGAAACGCGGACGGTGTCATGGCGAACAGCCGCACCCGCCCGTGACGGTCCTCGAGTTTGACGAACTCGCCGTCGTAACTCCGGTCGAATCCCACCACCGCGCCACAGAACCCGGTCTCGGCATCCTCCACCACCAGATCCCGTTCAGCATCCACGACGGGGACCTGTGGGCGGCGGCGCCGCGCAGTTCCGGACAGGACGTCGGAGCCGTACATATCTGCCATGGCGTGACACCGTAGTCGCACCGATGCCGGGCGAAGCGGCGGCGCACCGTCGGTAGGATCGATCGTCATGTCGCGACCCCTCACCCACACCACGGCGCTCTCTCCGGCATGGGCGCTGCCGCTCCACCTGCTGCGCACCGCGTGGGCGGATCAACCGTTCGACGATCTGAGTTCGTACGTCAACGGGTTGGCGCAGTCGCACCTGCTGGAGATCGTCGGCGATCAGGTCGCAGGGCTGTCCGGGATCGACCCCGCGGCGGGGGCCGCCGGCATGCTCCCGGAGTTGGTGCGCCTGCTGCGCCGTGTGGCCGGGCCCCACCCGGCCGCCGAGGT
>CAMNYG010000224.1 GCA_946570335.1 uncultured Dietzia sp.
ATGTGGGTGAGCTTGTTGATCCGGCAACGCACCAGGACGGCATGCACAGTCGAGGAATGCACGGTCGCGGCAGGCACACCGAGCAGGCCTGCGATCTGTACTGGTCCAAGCCGCTTCCGCCAGCGCAGCGCCACGATGCGACGCACTACAGCCGACGAAGTCCTGCTTGGGCTCGTGCGGGGACGCGAGCTGCGGTCGTCCATTCCATCAAGGCCCGCGGGGGACGTGTAACCGCAGCCGCAGCCGCTCCGTCTCCAATGGCCACTCAACCGCCGACGCGAGGTCCCGCCGGAAGTGGATCAGCTCCGTCCTGTGCCCTGCGGGCGTGGTTCCGACGCTTCGCTCGACCTCTCGGAAGCCCGCCGCGGTCAGGCAATGCTGCGACGCCCTGTTCTCCGGCAGCGTGCGTGCTGTCAGGGTGCGAAGCCCACTGCGTTGCGCGAAGTGCGATGCCAGCTCCAGTCCCCGGTGGGCGTGCCCTGCTCCACGCGCGTCCGGATGAATCCAGAACCCAACCTCAGCAGATTCGGTGCTGACGTCGAAGAGGACCAAGGAACCTACAAACCGGTCCGTTGCGGCATCCGCGAGTGCGAGAACTGCCAACGTGCCCGACAACAGGCCGGGCGCGACCTCCTCACGGATCATCCGCCGGACAGATTCAGGGGAGTAATCCGCCTCGGGGAGGTGGCCGAACCGCCGCACGGCATCGTCCTTGGTCCCGGCCGCATAGGCTCCCGCGTCCGTGTCGGACATGGGGCGGAGGCCCGTGTCCTGAAGGGTGATCGGAAGGGCGGAGGCATCCAGCATCTTCTAAACCTAACATAGGATGGATAACTAACTGAAGCATGTTCGGTTAGGCTGGTGGTGTGAGTTACTGGGACCACCGCAAGCCCGTGCAGCGCTTCCGCGCAGTAGACATCGCGGAGGTCGCCAGGGCATCGGTTCGGCTGTTGGACGAGGGGGGTTTGAGGGCCCTCACGCTGCGCTCGGTGGCGCAGGAGGTGGGTGTCGCCCCGGCCAGTCTGTACTCACGCGTGGAATCGGTCGACGACCTGTTCGATCTGGCCCTGGATACGGCGCTCGCAGACGACCCGGTCATGTCCGAGTCGATCCGCAGTGCTGATCTACCTTCCCTGATGCAGGACTTCTTCATCCACCTCACAACTCACCGCTGGGCCGGTCAGGTCATCGGAATGCGCGCACCCAGAGGCCCCGCATACCTGGCCCTCTCCGAGCGGATGTCCGTCCTTCTAGAACAGGCGGGCGTCGCAGATCCGTTGGGGACCGCATACCGTTTGTCCAACCTGGTGATCGGCAGCTCCCTGACCGCTCCCGTCGCCCCGGAGGAGAAGCGTGTGTCCGTCGACCCTGAGCAGGCCCCCACGTACGCACGTCTTCATGCGACGCACCACATCAGTCCGCAGGAGATCCTTGCCGACGGCATCAGGGCGCTCCTGTCCTCAGCGTCTGAATCCTGTGCGCGGGCGTAGGGTCGGGGCGTGGATGAGCTCGCCGTCGTAGGAGACACGCTCGATCAGGCCGTCGATAGCGGTCAGCTGGTCGGCTACGTCTGCGGGGTCAGGCAGGGAGGCCGGTCCCGGGTCGCGGCAGGGGGCCGGAGGTCGCTCGGGGGCTCCGAGATGGCCGCCGATACCGTCTTCCCGCTCTCGTCGAATACCAAACCTCTCGGTGGGGTACTCGCGATGGCGCTCGTGGAGCGCCGCATCCTCGGGCTCGATGAGCCGATAGCCCGATTCCTGCCCGAGCTGGCCCAGCCGCGGGTCCTGGCACAGCCGGACGGTCCGCTCGACGAGACCGTCCCTGCGGCCCGGCCAATCACGCTGCGCCATCTGCTGACCATGACCTCAGGCTTCGGGTGGGCGGCGCAGAACCCCGCACTGGCCGAGGAGATGTCCCGGCGGGAGGTCGGCCCGGGCCCGTACGCCCCGCCGCTGGATCCGGAAACCTATCTCCACCGCCTCGCAGAGCTCCCGCTCGCCGGGCAGCCCGGGGAGGGCTGGTGGTACCACACGAGCAGTGACGTCCTGGGTGTGCTGCTCGCCCGTGCCACGGGTCGGAGCGTGGCGGCGTTGCTGGACGAGTACGTCCTCGGGCCGCTGGATTTGCCGGACACCGGTTTCACCGCCGACCCGGTCAGGCTGCCCACCTCGTACGGTGCAGGCGCGGACGGCCGACCCGAGGCGCTCGATGTGGTGAGCAGGTTCACCGCTGAGCCGGTGTTCGACTCGTTGGCCTGCGGTCTGGCGTCGACCGTCGCCGACTACCTGACCTTCCTCGACGTCCTCGTGGACGGTGGCGCGGTTCTGAGCCCCGAGAGTGCTCGTCTGCTGGCCGCGGATCATCTCACCGGCCCGCAGCGGGAGTCGGCGCATGACGTTCTCGGTCCGGGTTGCGGCTACGGCTTCCAGGTGGAGGTGCGGCCGGGCGGGATCGTGGGCTGGGCCGGGGGACTGGGCACCATCGGCTATGTCGACCGGACGAACGGTCGGGCGGCGGCGGTGTTCACCGCGCAGTCGTTCGAGATACCGGGCACGCAGGAGGCACTCGATCAGGTGTGGCGCCTGCTCGCCGGATAGGGGAGCGTCAGCGCCACCAGGTGTCGAGCGGGGAGGCCGGCATCGCCCGCTTGTGGCGTGATGTGCGGAAGAGATGCTCGATGCGGGTCACGGCGTCGTCCGGAACGCCGTCCGCGCCCTCGAGGTAGTCGTCGATCTGCTCGTAGGTCACGCCGAGCGCCACCTCGTCCGGCAGGCCGGGGCGGTCGTCCTCCAGGTCCGCGGTGGGGACCTTGCCCCAGGTCGAGTCGGGCGCGCCGAGATGGCGTAGCAGTGCGGCGCCCTGGCGTTTGGTGAGACCGCTCAGGGGGGTCAGGTCGACGCCGCCGTCGCCGTACTTGGTGTAGAAGCCGGTGACGGCCTCGGCGGCGTGGTCGGTGCCGACGACGAGGAGGTTCAACTGCCCGGCCAGCGCGTACTGGGCGATCATCCGCTCGCGGGCCTTGACGTTGCCGCGAACGAAGTCCCGCAACGTACCTGCTCGTCCGGGAAGTTCCGAGAGCGCGGAGGCCGCCGCGGCGGCGGAGGCGTCGGAGGCGGCCCGGACGTCCACGGTCACGCAGGCGTCGGGCCGGATGAACTGCAGGGCGGTCCGGGCGTCGTCCTCGTCGGCCTGGATTCCGTACGGCAGGCGCATCGCGATGAACTGTGCCTCCGCCATCCCCTCGGCGCGGAGTCGTTCGGCGGCGAGCTGGCACAGGCGGCCCGCGAGGGTCGAGTCCTGGCCGCCGCTGATGCCCAGAACGTAGCCCGTGGTGGGGGTCGATCGGAGATAGTCCACGAGGAAGCTCACCCGGTCCTCGACCTCCCGCGCCGGATCGATCCGGGGTCGTACCCCGAGTTCGGAGATGATCTCGGCACGCAGGGCCGCGGCTTCGTTGCTTCCGGTGGGGGGCGTGGGGGGTGAGGATTCCATGGGGTCAGCATATGCGGCGGGCTGGTTCTTCCCGTTTGGAGTTCTGCTGGGCCCGTCCGTTACTATGGACCAGTTGTGTGTCGTGCATCCGTCTTCAGTGACGGACGTGTCGCACAGTGAATCCCAGTCGTGTCGGCGGCCCTCACGGCCGCCCCGAGAGCCTAAGGAGCGCCAGATGAAGGTCCGTAAGTCCCTTCGGTCGCTGAAGAACAAGCCGGGCGCCCAGGTTGTCCGTCGTCGTGGCAAGGTCTACGTGATCAACCGCAAGGACCCCCGGTTCAAGGCCCGCCAGGGCTGATTAGCGTCCGCGTGAACTCTCACGCACCCGTCGAGGGCCCGTCACCGGTTCGCCGGCGGCGGGCCCTCGTCGCCGTCGACACACGGAGCGTGGCTCGGCGCGGACGGT
>CAMNYG010000225.1 GCA_946570335.1 uncultured Dietzia sp.
AGCGTGCGGACTGGCCGCCCCAGATGCGCAGCGCGTTACCGTCTGCCTGGTTGACCTTGGTCGTCGGATTGACGCGGACCAGGGCCGGGGTGCCGCCCATGTTCTGGGCTCCGCCGGCGAACTCGCTCCCGACGAGTTCGGCGTTGTCGGGCAGCGCGATGTCGTAGGTGAAGCGGGCGTGGTTGCGGGAGTTGTTGCGCATCGTGCCGGGCTCCAGGAGCACGGTGAAGATCTCCCCCGGGGCGACCGACTCGGGGTAGGTCACGGTGACATCCCGCGGAGACCCGGGTGCGTTGCCGGAACTGTTGCCGCGGCAGGAGTACTGGACCGAGGTCGTCTCAGTGACCGAGTCGGCCTGGGCTGTGGCGGTGGGGGCAATGGCAACAGTGGCCGCGAGTGCCATTGAGCTACTCGCGACAAGTGCGGCAACGCGTCTGAGTTTCATGAGACTTCCTCGGATGCAGGGGTCGGTTGGCGTACTGAGGGGACGGCGGACCTTGAGGGGTGCCCGCCCGGCGCCCGGATGCGAGCACGCCGCAGCTGTGTACAGCCTGAGAGGTATTCCTCTCGGTCGCTATTGTGACACACAACACGGATGCGTGTGGCGAAAGAGTGGACGCTCGTGCAGGTAAATGCGAACTTTATCTTCGCAGTACAAAAAGCCGACTGGATGATTCTTGTGACTGGATTAAACGATTAGTTATCAATACGTTATCGTATGACAATCTCGGCACTGGTTTCTTATGTCACACTTCTAGGAGTATCCGATGTGAGATGCGGCACAGGTTTGCTCACGCGGCGGCCGGTGATCCAGATTCTGCTCGGTGACTCTTCACCCTCTTAAGGAGTTCAATTCATGGCACGCACGTGGACTCGCCCCTCCCGCATGGCTGCCCTTGGTATTGCTGCGGCGACCGCACTGGCGGTCGCTCCGGTCGCCTCGGCCCAGTTGCCCGGCGTCAACAACAACACTCAGGTGTTCCCGGTGGATGACCAGCGAATCCTCATCGCGGTTGACGAGCCGAACCTGGAGGCTGGCACCGTTGACGTCACAGTGCAGAACAACACCACCCAGGCGCTGACGTGTACGGGGATCAATGGTGGTCAAGCAGGAGCGGTGACCACCGCCGAGATCGCGGCGAAATCGGTCGACTTCTACACCCGGTTCCCCAACTCCACGCTGTCACCCATCGATGTTGATGTGAATGTTCCCAGCGCAGTCGCGGGAAGCGTCGGCGACCTGGGTGACGGTTTTCAGATCGACCTCGGAAGCATCACCGGGATGATCCCGGGAAGCGCCGCCGGGCTCGTGAACGAGGAGTGGGGCGCACTCGGTGAGATCGGTGGCGAGTTCTCCCAGTCCCGGTTGAACGGCCACTACGGCGGAATGGGTACCTCGTTGACCATCCCCGCACAGACGGCCGAACCGTACACGGTCGAGCTCGGGCAGACCAGCCGTGGAGAGCGGCAAGCGTTCCAGGCCGCAGTGGTGTTGACCTGCGTGTTGGAGGGGCAGCGTTACGTCTTCCACGGATATCAGGGCGAAGCCCCGGTGCTTGACTCCGGCTCCGGCAGCCTCGCCGGCGGCAGCCTCGGCAGCTGATTCGGTGCGGGATTCACAGCCCCTATCCCGGTCGACCACCACAGAGAAAGCGAACTCATGAGCACCAATTCTCGAAAGATCATCCGAGCAGGAGTCGCCGCCCTCGCTGCCTCCGGACTCGTGGCCGGAGCGGGACTCGCCGCGGCCCAGATCCCCGGCGGGAACGCCGGCGGGAACGTCGTCAAGACCGACAGTGACGCCCTGTTGGTCGGCGTCCACGACACTGAGCCGAACGCGGCCCAGGTCACCGGAACCATCCAGAACACCACCGGCAACACCTTCCGATGCGCGGTCCCGGCCGGGGACGGGGTCGAGTACCCCGGGCAGGCCACAACCGCCCAGGTCGTGATGTTGGCGACGGAGTATTACGCCCAGAACATCTACTCCGGCGCAGACGGGTTCGACATCCCCATGGCCGGCGAGATCGCGACCGGCAGTCTCGACGACGTCCTGCCGGGTGGCGGCTCGTCCGGCATGTTCGGCTCCGCCGGCGAGGCTGACGTCAATGTCACTACCGCACAGCAGCAGGCGCGAGTGGCCGGTCGGGTCGGTGACCCTCTCGTCGGGGGCGCCGCACTCTTCAACGTTGGTGCCGGCCAGACCGTCAACTGGACGGCGCAGATGACCGAATCCTCAACCGGCGATCGCGGGGAGTGGCAGGCTGCGGCGATGTTCTATTGCATCGACCAGGTCACCGATGCGCATTACGTCTTTGCCGGATACGAGGGGCTCGCCCCCGGAGAAGCGCCCGAGCCCGAAGTGGTGCCAGAAGGCAGCGGAAGTCTGTCCTCCGGCTCACTCGGTTCGTAACTCTCACCCAAGCCCTTCCATCAATAGAAGGAGACATCAGTGTCTACCTCAGTCCGACTCAAGGGACTTGCCGCGGTCACGGCGAGCGTCACCCTCGTTCTCGGTTCCGCCGGTGTGGCCTCAGCCCAGGGGAACGTCATTCCCGGGGACCGCTACGACGGACGAACCGCGATCGTCAATACAGACCTCGGTGACTTCACGGTGACGGGAGTCGACCGTGAGACCGGCACCGTGGACCTCGAGTTCGCCAACAACTCCGACAGTTCCTTGCGCTGCGAGGCGCCGAACCCCGACCCGGACAACCGACCTGGATTAACCGTCTCCACGGCCCCCGTGATCGAGGCGGCCACCGAGTACTACGAGCGCTTCCAGGTCGTCCCCGCCGGTGAGATCGACATCAACCAGAGCATCCCGTTACTCGGTGGCATCAACATCTACGCCGCGTTCTGGCCGCTCCTCCAACTGATCCCGTCAGGTAGTGCCGCCCAGTTCATGAGCGACCGTGTGCAGCTACAGGCGACGGTCGTCGACGGTAACCGGCACGCCACCACCAGTGGACTCGCCGGAACTACCGCACCGTTCACCGTGAACTCGGGCGCGACATGGACGGGGCAGGTCCAGCTCGGGCCGCCGTCCACGAGCCCGCGCGGTGAGGACATGGTCGGCGCAATCGTCGTGTGCGGCCCTGGTGGCACCCAGGGTACGCAGCAGCTTTACGCTTGGTCCGCCTTCGAGGAGGGGTGGCCGCCGGCTGATGAAGGTGATGGCGGCACCGGATCACTCGACGCGGGCTCGCTCGGTGGCAGCAGTGACGCTGACGGTTCGCTTGGGACCGGATCTCTCGGCAGCAGCGGCGACGCGGGCAACGACAACGGTGACGACGACAACGGCGCTGGCGACGATGACAACGGCGACGGTGGAAACGGTGACGACGACGCCGGCGGGAACGGTGACGAGGACTCCGACGGTGACGGCGGCGACGCCGGCGGCGAGGGCTGACACCCGAACCGCGCACCGCGTTAGCTGCTAACCAGGTATCTGCTGACATCCGACGGGTCGGCCGCACCATGCGGCCGTCCCGTCGGTGTTCGTCCGAGGGGCCGTCTAGAGTCATCACCGTCAGCTGCACCAACCTCAAGGAGCCCGATGCCCGCCGCCCCCGATGTCGAACCCGGTGCGCGCCGCAGGCTCGCCGAGCTGGTGGCGGACCTCGCCGTGGTCCACGGCCGCGTCACCCTCTCCTCCGGCCGCGAGGCGAACTATTACGTGGATCTGCGCCGCGCGACCCTGCACCACGAGGCGTCGCCGCTGATCGGTCGGCTGTTGCGTGAGCTCACCGCGGACTGGGAGTACGACGCCGTGGGTGGGTTGACGCTCGGCGCGGACCCGGTCGCCACGGCGATCATGCACGCGCCCGGCCGACCGATCGACGCCTGCGTGGTGCGCAAGGAGGCCAAGAAGCACGGCATGCAGCGCCGCGTGGA
>CAMNYG010000226.1 GCA_946570335.1 uncultured Dietzia sp.
GGGACGCGAACTTGATGGGGGCCCCGTTGCGGAAGAAGATGACCTCGTCGCCGGCGCCGGTGGTGACCTTGAGGACATGCGGGGCGATGCCGTGCTTCCGGGTGAACGCGATCAGCTTCTCGAACGTCTCGTTCGCCGTCTTCATCCGGTGCGCTGTCCACAGCACTGTCAGGCCGGGGGTGAGGACGCACATGGCGAAAACGATCGCGGCGATCAGATACGTTTTGCCGACCTGCCGGGGGATGGACAGGACCACGCCACCGACCGAGGCAGCGAACGATCCGTCCTCGCGTTTGCCGAGCGCGATCCGGCCAACCGAATCCTGCCAAGAGTCGAAGCCGAGACCCATCTTCTGGGCTTGGTCACGCACACCTGGCCACGCAGTTGTCACCACACCTTCGGGGATGATGACGTGTCGGGCAATGTCAGATAGCCGTTGCGTCGAAGGCTTCGTCGCCGTGCTGGCCATGGTGCGCGTCCTCCGAGTCTGCTTCGACTGCTCTGAGGTCCTCGACCTCCTTCGCGATCTCCATCAGTCGGCGGGAGAGGGCAGCCAAGTCACGCGGTGGGATCCCGGCCTCGATCTCGCGAGCGATCGTGTCCTGCAAGCACAGGAGAATGCCGAGCCGGTCGCCGGCCTCCGACGCTTCCGAGATGGTCATCGGTTCGCGACTCGCCGGTGCGTGTGGAAAATCTTCCGAATCAACAGCTCTGAGAGCAGTGTTTTTGGGTGGCATCATGCACCTCCAAAGAGAGTATTTCCCCAGGTCAGGGGCCACGCCCGAGTGGAATTGGTAGTAGATAGATGGCGCAGTGCGCGGGGTTGCGAGCGTCCCCATTCGGTGGGGGACCCTCCCCACCCCGACACACCGATTCACCCCGACTCGGACTCCGAAATTCTCACTCCGAACCGGACGGGAGCACCATGTCCATCCACACCCCGTCGAGCGGGAACAGTTCGATCGCTGGAACCTCCGGTCGGATACCGGCACCCCGTGATCGGTTACACGCCCGGCAGAGGATTCGAGCGTTCTCGACCGAATCAACACCACCAGCAGCATGCGAGATGATGTGGTCGACCTCGACCGAGTCGGGTTCACCCACTGACTCGTAGTCGAGTGGTCGGTTGCACGGATGACCTTCGTACCCTGGACAGTGATCGATACCAGCGTTGCGTGCTTCGTTGATCACGACGGTGCGGATGCGCTTCCACTTCGCCGAGCCCGTACGCGATGACACCATCGGTGATCACCTCGTGAATGAACTGCAGCCCCCGACCCCGATGGGGTGGAGGCTGCTCGTCGTGTTCGGTTACTGGTTGTCCGGGTCGGCCGCTGATCGGTTGAGAGTGTCAACGAACTCGCGGGCCTTGCCCAAGTCCTTGGCTCCACCTTCGAGTGTGCCGATGATCTCACCGTCACGATCGACTGCGACGTAGATCTTGTTCCCGTTCTTCCTCAGCACTGCACCCGTGAGTGCGCCGAGGGGACCGAACAACAGGCCGCCACCGATCACACGCTTGGCGCTGATGTAGGTGCCGACGTTGTACTGGTCAACGATTGATGCGGAGAGACCGCGAGTGGGGAACTTCTTCATCCGATACTTGAACGAGTACCCCGTGACGAACCCGCCACCGAATGAAGCATTGTGCCTCTGGGCGGGGAGTTCCTGCTTGAACCACTGTTTCAGTTTGCTCAATGGACTATCTACTTTCTGCCACTTCACGCGACATTACGTTTAGAGTATCCCACATTTATTTCGAACTGTCATGACACGCGGGCGCGGGGCCGGCCACGTTTCGGCGGGTCCTCGGCAATGGCCGCCACATCACCCATCCGATACAGCCGAGTGCCAAAGTCGTCCACACCTGTGGGCGACAGCCACGGTTCCCCCGTTGACGGGTTCACCCTCTCCGTCCACCCCTGGGCCTGACGCAGTGTGAGCACCATCCCGTACTCGGCCAATGCCCTCACTGCCTGCGACAGCGGCAGGCATTCCTCGGCGGCCGCGTCGATCTGATCCTGGTTGCGTTCCATGACTGACCACTGTGCACCACAGTCCGGACACTCCACCACCCGCTGATGCTCCTCATGCCACAACACCGTGCGGCACACCTCCCCATCGGCGGCGGTAGCACCACACTCACCGAGACGGCGCAGCTCAGCCGGGTTGTCGACCACCCGCCACCCACGGTGCACATTGGACGACAGCGACTCCTCCCAGAACGGGGCGAGCTGATGCTTCGACACCCACTCCAACCGGCGGCTGATGAACCGCACCAGATCACTCGCCGACCTCACATAGATAGCCGTCGCCTTATGATCCTGAGCCCACGCCACAGCGATCCCCTGCAACACTTCCCGGATCCGGGACTGAGCCTCCGACGCATCCACCCGATACACGAGCGGATTCGACGGGACACCACCACCTCGGCGAGTCATCCGGTCCTGCCGGCACTTCGTCACATGCAGCTGCCCCAACACGTCCGACGCCCTGGCCAACAACCGCTGCCACCTCTGCTTGTCATCCATGACGCAACTCCCGTTCAATCCTTCCCGACATCAAGTCCTTCGGCTTCCACACATCGGCATCAACACCGGCTACCCGCAGCGCCCGCAACCACACGTCCTGATGGTGCGACACCACACCGTTCGCCGCTTTCAATTCCCGGTACAGCACCGTGCCCCGCACCATCACCAGATCCGGAAACCCCGGCGCCGAATGCTTGGACGAATAGGTGTGATAGGTCAGCCACCCCAACCGTTTAGCCATTGCCACGACGTGATCCTGGAACTGCTTCTCGCTCATCGACTCGGCCACCATCGACCGATACTCAGCGGCCCTCACGACTCACCCCGCACACAATGCCGACACGGAGCCGGCTCACCATGCACCGGACAAGCAGCCTCATCGGTGGCGTTCTTCCTCGAGGCGTTGAACCACGGAGAACCGAACTGCCCAGCAGGAGCACCAATCTCCGGAGGAGACCCAGCCCTGCCCTTCACCGAGGAACCCTGATCAGACGAAGTCACAGCCCGGTCAGGTTGAGGACGAGAGCGACCACCACGCCGGCGGCGGTTACCCCGCCGCTTCCCTGGCCTGCCCTGCCCGGACCCAGCCGTACCCTCATCTACCCCAGAACTACCCTGCCCTGCCCTACCCTGCCTCGCGTGTGTACGCGTGCCCGCAGACGAAGACAGCTCACTACTACCTGGTTTCACCGTTGATATCAGGCTGATATCAGCCTGATCGGGGCGACTCGATCCTGCCTCGGCACTTTCCCCCGTGGGATCTGCTGCAGGCGCCTGGCGACCAACGTCGTGCTTCTCAGCGGTCGTTGTCGAGCGAGTCTCGGTGCGATCAGCGTCCCGGTTGGGGCGATCAGCGTGAGTCTCAGCGGTCGACTTCGAGCGAGTAGCTGACGGATCAGCGGCAGTTGCCCGAGGATCTACCTCGTGGGTGGGTGCTGGGCGGAGAGTCATGCCAGCGATTTCAGGTGTGCGGCGTCCCTTGGTGCGGTTGCAGGGTCCGCAGGCGAGGACAACGTTCTCGGGGCCGGCGGCCTTGGCGGGGTCGACGTGGTCGAGTTGCCAGGCGTCGTCGGAGCGGCGGTCCTTGCGTTTGAGTTCCTTCCCGCAGTACCGGCATAGGCCGGTCGTGGCGGTCGGGTTATCGGTGCAGTCGCGGGCCCATACCTGCGCGATGAGGTAGGAGTCCGTGAGTTCCTTGCGTTTGCGGCGGGTGGTCTTCACCTGTTCGCCGCGGTCGTACTTGAGGTCGAACCAGTCGTGGAACAACCAGGTTCCCTCAGCGACTGGTGCGCAGCGGTCGCAGTCGTGACCGTGCGCATGCCAGAGTCCGACGTCGACGAGCTTCGCGGCGAG
>CAMNYG010000227.1 GCA_946570335.1 uncultured Dietzia sp.
AACTGCGCGAACAGTTCGCCTCCGGCGCCCGCCCGCTGCCCACCGAGTACGCCGGCCGCACCTGGGACGACCTCACCCCGGCCGAGCAGGAGAAGATCCTCGACTCCCACCGGCTCGTCTACCTCTCCGACTCGCTGGTCAACTGGTGCCCCGGCCTGGGCACGGTGCTGGCCAACGAGGAGGTCACGGCCGAAGGACGCTCCGAACGGGGTAACTTCCCCGTCTTCCGCAAGAACCTCTCCCAGTGGATGATGCGGATCACCGCCTACGCCGACCGTCTCGTCGACGATCTGGACCGCCTCGACTGGACCGACAAGGTCAAGTCCATGCAGCGCAACTGGATCGGCCGCTCGCAGGGCGCCCGCGTCCGCTTCGCCGTGGCCGATCAGTCCATCGAGGTGTTCACCACCCGTCCCGACACCCTGTTCGGTGCCACCTACATGGTCCTGTCGCCCGAGCACCCGCTGGTCGACCAGCTGGCCGGACCGTTCTGGCCCGAGCTCCCCGGCGGGGGAGAGCTCGACGCGCGCTGGACCGGCGGGCACTCCTCGCCCGTCGAGGCCGTGCAGGAATACCGCCGCCAGGCCGCCCACAAGTCCGACCTGGAGCGCCAGGAGAACAAGGACAAGACCGGCGTCTTCACCGGTTCCTACGCCGTCAACCCCGTCAACGGCGAGCAGATCCCGGTGTTCGTGGCCGACTATGTCCTCATGGGCTACGGCACCGGCGCGATCATGGCCGTCCCGGCCCACGATGCCCGCGACCACGAGTTCGCGACCGCCTTCGGTCTGCCGATCGTGCAGGTCGTCGCGCCCGCCGACGGGTCCCGGATCGACGTGCAGGCCGAGGCCTACTCAGGCGACGGTGTGGCCGTGAACTCCGCCAACGACGAGGGCCTGACCCTCGACGGCCTGGGCGTGGACGAGGCCAAGGCCGCCACCATCGACTGGCTCGAAGGCCAGGGCACCGGCGAGGGCACCGTCCAGTACAAGCTCCGCGACTGGTTGTTCGCGCGCCAGCGCTACTGGGGCGAGCCGTTCCCGGTGGTCTACGACGCCGACGGCGTCCCGCACGCCCTGCCCGACGAGATGCTGCCGGTCGAGCTGCCCGAGGTCGAGGACTACCAGCCCGTCTCCTTCGACCCGGACGACGCCGACTCGGTGCCGTCCCCGCCGCTGGCCAAGGCTACCGACTGGATGACCGTCGAACTCGACCTGGGCGACGGCCTGAAGACCTACACGCGTGACGCCAACGTCATGCCCAACTGGGCCGGCTCCAGCTGGTACCAGCTGCGCTACATCGACCCCACCAACTCCGAGCAGCTGTGCGCGCTGGAGAACGAGCGCTACTGGACCGGGCCGCGACCCGAGATCCACGGGGCCGACGACCCGGGCGGAGTGGACCTCTACGTCGGTGGAGTCGAGCACGCCGTGCTGCACCTGCTCTACTCGCGGTTCTGGCACAAGGTGCTGTTCGATCTGGGCCACGTGACCAGCGAGGAACCGTACCGTCGCCTGTTCAACCAGGGCTACATCCAGGCCTTCGCCTACACCGATGCCCGCGGCGTCTACGTCGAGGCCGCGGACGTGGTCGAGCGCGACGGCAGGTTCTATCTGGACAGCTCGCCCGACGCCCCCGAGGTGTTCCGGGAGTACGGCAAGATGGGCAAGTCGCTCAAGAACGCCGTCTCCCCGGACGAGATCTGCGACACCTACGGTGCCGACACCCTGCGCGTGTACGAGATGTCCATGGGCCCTCTCGACACCTCCCGGCCCTGGGCCACCAAGGACGTCGTGGGCGCGCACCGTTTCCTGCAGCGGCTGTGGCGCGTGGCGATCGAGGAGTCGACCGGGAAGGCCCGGGTGACCGACGAGGCACCGTCGGAGGAGGTGCTCAAGGCCCTGCACAAGACCATCGCCGGGGTTCGCGATGACTACGCCGGGCTGCGCGACAACACGGCGATCGCCAAGCTCATCGAGTACGTCAACACCCTGACCAAGGCGTACCCGACCTCGGGGCCGGGTGCGCCCCGTGAGGTGGTTGAGCCGCTCGTCCTGATGGTCGCGCCCGTCGCCCCGCACCTGGCGGAGGAACTGTGGTCACGGCTCGGACACGACGACTCGCTGGCCCACGGGCCGTTCCCGGAGCACGACGAGTCGTACCTGGTCGAGGACTCGGTGGAGTACCCGGTGCAGATCAAGGGCAAGGTGCGCTCACGCATCACCGTGCCCGCCGACTCCTCACCGGCCGACGTCGAGGCCGCGGCCCTGGCGGACGCGAAGGTTCAGGAGAACCTCGGTGGCGCGGCGCCCAGGAAGGTCATCGTGGTGCCGGGGAAGATGGTCAACGTCGTCCCCTGACCCCGGGGTCGCGGCTCAGCCGATCTCGACGAACGCCATCGACGAGGTCAGCAGCAGGCACGCGGTGGTGAGCATCCACATCGCGTAGGTCGCGAACAGCCACGGCCGCCAGCGGATGTGCCGCGACCACACCTGGTAGGTCTTCCACATCGAGAACACGGCCAGCAGCAGCGACAGCAGCGTGGGGATCACCACCACCTCGACACGGCCCGCGGTCATGCACAGCCCGTCCGCGTTGCCGCAGTCCTCGCCGAGGCCGCCGACGAGGAACATCACGATCGCCGCGGTGGCCACCACCGCGACCACCGAGAACAGGAAGAAGCGGAAGGCGCGGGCGCCCTCCCTCTCGTTCCGCTCGAGCCGGGCGAGCGGATCCTCCAAGTCGTCATAACCCCGTCTGTTCATGGCTACTTTCCGGCGAACCCGTTGTGCCCGCCCGCCTCGGCGACCTCGTCGACGGTCTCGATCCCCAACTGCTCGTCCGTCACCGGCGGGAACAGCGGGCCCCCGCCGAAGGCTCCCCGGTGGGAGAGGGGCTCGGCGCCGTCGTCGTTCCTGATCCCGTGCTCGCGCCCGTACTCGGCGGTGACGATCGTGGCCCCGCTCATCGACGCCAGGTCGGGATCGTCGGCGAGCGCGGCGATCACGCGGCCCACGAACGTCGGGTCCTCCGCGCGGTCGAGCGGGAAGCCGTTGAAGTCGTCCGTGCCCAGCGACAGGATGAGCTCGGTGCGGATCAGGCCCAGCCACAGCGAGAGCGTGGACACGCCCGTGCCGGCGAGCTCGTGCGCCATGTCGGAGGCCATCTTGTCCAGGGCGGTCTTGCTCATGCCGTAGAGGACGGTGTGGAACGGCGCGCGGGAGCCGAACGAGGAGATGTTGACGATCAGCCCCGAGCCCTGCGGGACCATGACCTTGGCGGCCTCGACGCTGGCGACGTAGTGCGCGCGCAGGCCTATGCCCATGAGCGCGTCCCAGTCGCCGGTGGGCCGCTCCCAGAACTTCCCGTTGAACCCCATGAAGCCCTTGGGGTTGGTCCAGACGTTGTTGACCAGGAGGTCGAGGCGGCCGGTGTCGGCGTGGATTTTTTCGACGACGACGACGATCTCCTCGTCCCGTCCGTGGTCGCATTCCAGGGCCCGGATCTCGCCCGGAACCCCGTCGGCGGCGGCTGTATCCACGGTGGCCTGCAGGCGCTCGGCCGACCGTCCCGCCACATAGACGACCCATCCCGCCTCGGCGAGCGCGGTGGCCACGCCCTTGCCGACGCCGCGGCTGCCGCCGGTGACGAGGGCGACCCGCTGTGTTGCGCGATTCTCGGTTGCAGGGTTCGGGGACTGGGCGGTCACGACTCGGCTCCTTCGGTGGCGGCGCCCGGGGTGGTGGTGACCTCGGGGTAGGTGACGGTGGCTCCGGTGAGCTCGCGTGTGACCGACCAGCCGGGCGTGAACAGGCACTCGGCCATCACCCAGCGGCCGTTCTCC
>CAMNYG010000228.1 GCA_946570335.1 uncultured Dietzia sp.
CGAGGTCGGATCCGCCGATCCCGATGTTGACCACATCCGTGATGGGATGGCCCGTCGCTCCGCTCCACTCGCCGCCACGCACCTGGCCCGCGAGGTCGGACATCCGGCCGAGGACCTCGTGGACGTCGGCGGTGACGTTCTGGCCGTCGACGGTGAGGTCGTGGTCGGCGGGCAGCCGCAGGGCGGTGTGCAGGACGGCCCGGTCCTCGGTGGTGTTGATGTGGGCACCGGCGAACATGGCGTCGCGACGGTTCTCGACGCCGCGTTCGCGGGCGAGGTCCAGCAGCAGGGACAGCGTCTCCCTGGAGACCAGGTGCTTGCTGTAGTCGATGTACAGATCGCCGACGGCCGTGGTGAGAGCGGTGCCACGGCCGGGGTCGGTCGCGAAGAGCTGCGAGATGCTCTGCGACCGTGCGGTCTCGACGTGTTCGGCCAGGGCCTTCCAGGCGGAGCCGGTACGGGGTGAAGGAGTCATTGGCGGTGGATCCTTGTCACCCGAGCCTGCGCAGGCGCGGAGCGAGATCGCGCTCGAACAGCGTGAGGAAGCGCTCCTGGTCGTGGCCGGGGGCGTGGAAGACGAGGTGGTTTAGGCCCGCGTCGACGTACTGCTTCACCTGCTCTACGGCGTCGTCCGGGTCGGACGCGACGATCCACCGCTTGGCCACCTGCTCGATGGGCAGCTCGTCTGCTAGTTGCTCCATCTCGCGCGAGGAGCCGACGCTGTGCTTCTGCTCAGGGGTCAGGGAGAGCGGCGCCCAGAATCGCGTGTTCTCCAGGGCCGCGGCCGGGTCGGTGTCGTAGGAGATCTTGATCTCGATCATCCGGTCGATGTCGTTGACGTCCCGCTCGGCTTTGGCGGCGCCCTCCTTGACGGCCGGGATGAGCTTGTCGTTGTACAGCTCCATTCCCTTGCCGGAGGTGCAGATGAATCCGTCGCCGGCGCGGCCGGCGTAGCGGGCCACGACCGGTCCACCGGCGGCGATGTAGACCGGCACCGGCTTGTCCGGGACGTCGTACATGTACGCGCCCTTGGTGTGGAAGTACTCGCCCTCAAACGTCACTTCTTCGCCCGTCCACAGCTCGCGCATCAGCCGCACGGATTCGCGCAACCGGGCGAAGCGTTCCTTGAACTCGGGCCATTCGCCGTCGAGTCCGCCGGTGGCCACCTCGTTGAGGGCCTCGCCGGTGCCCACGCCGAGCATGATGCGGTCCGGATACAGGCACGCCATGGTGGCGAAGGCCTGGGCGATCACGGCGGGGTTGTAGCGGAAGGTCGGTGTCATCACCGATGTGCCGATCTGCATGCGCTTTGTCCGCTCACCCACGGCTGCCATCCAGGCCAGGGAGAACGGGGCGTGCCCGCCGTTGTGCCGCCACGGCTGGAAGTGGTCGGAGACGGTGACCGAGTCCATCCCGTGCGCTTCGGCGGAGACGGCGATCTCCACCAGGTCACGCGGGGCGAACTGTTCCGCCGATGCCTTGAGGCCGAGTCGAAGCATGTTTCTTCCCTTTTCGCATTCACTGCAGTTGCACGAAATCGTGCAGTAATGGTCTTGAGTATCGGTATGTGTGCAAAAATTGTCAACGATTTGCGCGCAATCGTTTACACTTGCGTGCAGTTCCGGTGATGAACGCCAGTGCAGGGGGAAATGTGTCGGTCCAGCAGCGGCGAGTGGAGATCATCAGGCAGCTCCATCGCGACGGATATGTCGAGGCCAAGAAGCTCTCCGGCGAGTTCGGCGTGGACACCTCGACCATCCGGCGGGACCTGGACGTCCTCGTACGTAGCGGTCAGGCGGAGCGCACGCACGGCGGTGCGAAAGCTGTCGGTGGTGCGGCGTTGGACGTGCCGTACGCGGTGAAGGAATTCGAGCGCAGGCAGCAGAAGGTGGCGATCGCCGCCCATGCCACCGCTCGTGTGCGCGAGGGGGACAGCGTCGTCCTCGACAGTGGCTCCACGACCTTCCAGGTCGCGATGGCACTGCGCAATATTCCGGATCTGACCTTCATCACCAACGACTTACGAATAGCCACCCTGCTCGCCGCGGTGCCGGACGTGCGGCTCTTCCTTGCCGGGGGAGAGTTGCTCAATTCGGTGTTCACCCTCACCGGGCCGCGCGCGACGGAGTTCTTCTCCGATTTCTCCGCCACCTGGGCGTTTCTCGGTGCCGACGCCCTGGATTCGGAGGCGGGGATCACCAACACCAACACCCGGGAGGTGCCCGTCAAACGCGCGATGATCGAGGCAGCCAGCACGTCGATCGTCGTGGCCGACAGCAGCAAGTTCGAGTCCCGGACGCTGGCACGCGTCGCGGCCCTGGACGAGGTGGACCACCTGGTCACGGACGTCGGTCTGGACACGGCCATCGCCGCCAAATACGGATCGCGCCTGGAACGGGTCGACTTCGAGCAATGACGTGCCCGCCCTGCTTGCCCAATCCTGCCCGCCCAACCCCGTAGCCCCGACTCGGTAGAGGCTCTCGCCCCACACGTTCCCGCTCCCACATCCGCTCCGTGGCCGTCACTCGCCACCACAGAAAGGTCATCATGAAGCAGAACGAGAATCTGTCCGCCTTGTCCGCCGCCGGTGTCTCGGTATGGCTCGACGATCTCTCCCGCGACCTCATCAACTCGGGCCGCCTGGCCGAGCTGGTCGGCACGCGCTCGGTCGTGGGCGTCACCACCAATCCGTCGATTTTCCAGGCCGCCCTCAGCTCCGGAACCGCATACGACGAGCAGGTCACGAGCCTGGCCACCCAGGGCGCGGATGTGGACACGGTCATCCGGACCACCACGACCGACGACGTCCGCTCCGCCTGTGACGTGCTGCAGCCGGTGTTCGCCGCATCCGACGAGGTGGACGGCCGGGTGTCGATCGAGGTGGATCCGCGCCTGGCCCATGACGCGGACGCGACCGTCGCGCAGGCCATCGAGCTGTGGAAGGTCGTCGACCGCCCGAATCTCCTCATCAAGATCCCCGCCACCATCGCGGGACTCGACGCGATCCGCCGGGTGATCGCCGAGGGGATCAGCGTCAACGTCACGCTGATCTTCTCTGTCGAACGCTACATCCAGGTCATGCAGTCCTACCTCGAGGGTCTGGCAGAGGCCGCCGAGAAGGGCCACGACCTGAGCACCATCCACTCGGTGGCCTCGTTCTTCGTCTCCCGCGTCGACACGGAGATCGACGGCCGGCTCGCGACGCTCGGCACCCCGCAGGCGCTCGAATTGCAGGGCAAGGCCGCCCTGGCCAATGCGCGCCTCGCCTACGCGGAGTACCTCACGGTGTTCTCCTCCGGCGATCGGTTCGCTGAGCTGGCCGGCCGTGGCGCCCGCCCGCAGCGTGCGCTGTGGGCCTCTACCGGCGTCAAGAATCCCGACTACCCCGACACGTTGTATGTGAGCGAACTCGTCGCCCCGGACACGGTCAACACCATGCCCGCGGCAACGATGGAGGCCTTCGCCGACCACGGCCTGGTCGAGAAGGGCTCCGTGATTGGCCGTGCTCAGGAGTCCGCGGAGGTCTTCCGCGGCCTGGAACAGGTCGGCGTGGACCTGGCCGAGGTGTTCGCCAAGCTCGAGGACGAGGGTGTGTCCAAGTTCGAGGTGGCCTGGGCCGAGCTCCTTCAGGCCACGTCGGAGCAGATCGACGCTCACAAGGCCGGTTAGTTTCGGGGCGGTCGACGCTGGGACCGCGCCCAAGGATCTGATGTATCCCGCGCTCGACGGACGCTCGACCCAAGGATAAGGGTCCATCCTTGGGTGAACGAGCTGTCGAGCTAAGGATAAGTCGTATCCCGAGGAGCCCTGGGAAGCGCCGGTCGCTAGT
>CAMNYG010000229.1 GCA_946570335.1 uncultured Dietzia sp.
TGACCTGCACGGGCGGTGGCGGCCACATCAGCTCGCCGCCCTTGGTGACGGTGACGCCACGCTGGACCACGTCGTCCATGTCCAGCGTCCAGACGCCGTCCTTCTCCGGCGTGACGAGCTTGGTCAGGTTGACCAGGTTCGTGCCGTACAGCTGCGAGGCCTGCGCCGGCAGTCGCCCCGCCAGGTCGGTGTAACCGATGATCGTGACGCCGTTGTCGGTCACCACGATCTCGTCGGCCACGGAACCCTCGACGTTCCCCCCCTGGGCGGCGGCCATGTCGACGATGACCGATCCGCGCTTCATCCTGGCCACATCAGAGGCGGTGATCAGGCGCGGGGCGGCACGGCCCGGGATGAGGGCCGTGGTGATGATGATGTCCACGTCGGCCGCCTGAGCCGTGTACAGCTCCGCAGCAGCCTTGTCGTAGGCCTCACTGGTGGCCTTGGCGTAGCCGTCGGACGAGACTTCCTTCTCCTCGTCCGGAACCTCGACCGGCAGGTACTCGCCGCCGATCGACTTGACCTGATCGGCCACCTCGGGCCGCGGGTCGGTGGCCCGCACGATCGCGCCCAGGCTGGAGGCGGCGCCGATCGCGGCCAGTCCGGCCACGCCTGCACCTGCGACCAGAACCTTGGCCGGCGGGACCTTGCCCGCCGCGGTGACCTGGCCGGTGAAGAACCGGCCGAAGTGATGAGCAGCCTCGATCACGGCGCGGTAGCCGGCGATGTTCGCCATCGACGACAGCACGTCCATGGACTGGGCGCGCGAGATGCGCGGCACCGCGTCCATGGCCAGCGCGGTCACGCCACGTTCGGTCAGCAGGGTCAGCAGACGCTCGTTCTGCGCGGGGGCCAGAAGGCTCACCAGGGTCGCGCCGGAACGAAGCCGGCCGACTTCGGCCTCGGTGGGGACGGCGACCTTCATCACGACATCGCTCGACCAGGCTGTGTCACCGTCGACCATCTCGGCACCGGCCTCCGCGTAGGAGGCGTCCGCGAACTCGGCACGCGTGCCGGCGCCGGTCTCCACGACGACCCGGTACCCCAGGCCGATCAGCTTGGCCACGGTCGCAGGCGTAGCCGCCACACGGTTCTCCGCGGAGTTCGACTCGGCGACCACACCGATCACCGAGGGTGCCTCCGCGGCCTCCCGGACTTCGGTGTCCGGGGACATATCTGGGATCTCTTCAAGGCTCGAGGCCATTAGGGTTTCCTTTGACAGCGTTGTGAACGAACCGGTGCCGCGCACCGGCCCCGATGTTCATGTCTGCGAGACGTATCTATTTGTCTTCCGGACCCCGGGGGCATACCGGGACCCGAGCGCTCCAGTCAACGGTCGACCGATCGGAGCTCACGAGGCGGTGCAGGGCAAGAGGGTGGCCCATGCCTCGTCCGCCGAGACGGCGTCTCCCCCGGGAGCGGACGGGGGTGCCGTCATGACCGCCGGGGGAACTTCCGGCTGAGCCTACGGGACATCGTCGCACCGTCACGACCCGGTACAGCCCGGCCGGCCCATTCTGTGAGACATCCCACACGGACGTGAGGGTTTCCTCAGCCCAGGAGGGACTCGTCGACCTCGCCCCACGAGCTCGCGCCGCTGAGCGACATCGTCAGATCGATCTCGGCGAGCAGGTTGTCGAGCACCTCACCGACTCCGCGGCGTCCCGCGATCGCGAGTCCGTAGAGGTGGGGGCGGCCGAGCGTGACGGCGTCGGCGCCACAGGCCATCGCCTTGATGACGTCCGCGCCACCGCGCACGCCGGAGTCCAGGAGCAGGGTCGCTTCGGGGCCGACCGCCGCGCGGATGTCGGCCAGTGCGTCGAGGGTGCCGACGGACCCGTCGACCTGCCTGCCGCCGTGGTTCGAGACCATCACCGCGTCGACGCCGACATCGAACGCGCGCCGCGCGTCGTCCGGGTGCAGGACGCCTTTGAGCACCACCGGCAGGCGGGTCCGCTCCCGCAGCGTGGCGATGTGGTCCCACGTCAGGGCGGGGTTCGAGAAGGTGTCGAGGAAGGTCTGCACCGCCGCGCGGGTCTCGGGTGCGCGGAGGTTGTCGAGGAGTCCACCCGGGTGGTTCCGGGCCATCTCCAGCATCGTCCACACCGCCTGCGGCGTCACCGTCACCGGTTCGTCCTCCACGTCGGCAGAGATGCGCTCGGCGACGAGCTCGGCGAACCTCGGGTCCGAGGTGTACTGGGCGATGCCGACCCCGCGTGTGAACGGCAGCGAGCCCAAGTCGAGGTCCCACGGTCGCCACCCGAGCAGCGTCGTATCCAGTGTCACGACCAGAGCGCCCGCGTCGATCGCCTCCGCGCGGGCGATGAAGCTGTCGACGAGCGCCTCGTCCTTGCTCCAGTACAGCTGGAACCATCTCGGCGCCGAACCCATCGCCGCCGCGGTCGCCTCCATCGGCGAGGAGCCCTGGGAGGAGAGGATGTAGGGCAGGCCACGTTGCGCGGCCGCCGCCCCCACGTCGAGGTCGGCATCGCGGGTGATCAGGCCTGCCGCGCCGATCGGGGCGACCAACACCGGGGCGGGCAGCCGTCGGCCGAACAGCTCGACCGAGAGGTCACGCTCGGAGGTGTCGCGCAGCATCCGCGGGACGATCCGGCGACGGTCGAACGCCTCACGGTTGGCGTCCATCGTGGCGCCCGAGCCGGCACCGCCGTAGATATACGCCCACGCGCGGCGGCCTCCCGGGCGCCGCAGGAGCGAACGCCTCGCCGCGGCCTCCAGGCAGCCCGCCTCGGTCGGCACCTTCGGGGTGATCCCGGAGATCCCCGCTCGGTAGATGACGTTCTGGCGGGCGCGTCCGAGTGGGTTCAACGGTGCTGTCATGGCCGTCACGCTACCCGGGCGGCTTCCGGCCCGGGCCGCACAGCGCGACCGCTGGTAACTTCGGCGTCATGCTGCGCCTCATCCTCGCCCTGCTGGCCATCTGGCTCGTCCTCACCGTTCTCGGCTTCGTGATCAAGGGACTGCTGTGGCTGGCGGTCATCGGCATCATCCTGTTCGCCGTGACCGCCGTCTGGGGTTACGTGAAGAGGGAGACGTTCAACCGCGGGTGACGACCCACCCCGTCCGTCGCCGCCCGAGATCGACGGCCATCACCTGTCGCCGGACGTCGCCCGACCCGCCTGCCATGTGATGCGCGTCACGTAGGATGCGGGGACGGACGACGAAAGGCGGCCACACGGCATGGTCAAGCGTCAGGTACCGAAGCCGAGCGAGATCGTCGAACTCATGCAGTTCCGCAAGCCGAGTCTGGATTTCCGCGCCAACCGCCTGTCCCGCGCGCAGTCGATCGCGGACCTGCGCCGGATCGCCAAGCGTCGCACCCCGGCCGCGGCGTTCGACTACACCGACGGCTCGGCGGACCGGGAAATTTCCCTCGCCCGGGCGCGGAAGGCGTTCGAGGACGTCGAACTGCATCCGGGCGTGCTGACCGATGTCTCGCATCTCGACACCGCCACGACGATTCTCGGCGGCCCGTCTGCTCTGCCGTTCGGCATCGCGCCGATCGGGTTCACCCGGCTCATGCAGACCGAGGGCGAGATCGCCGGGGCCGGGGCCGCGGCCGCCGCCGGGATACCGTTCTCACTGTCCACCCTGGGGACCACGTCGATCGAGGACGTCCGCGCCACCGCGCCGGACGGGCGCCTCTGGTACCAGCTCTATGTGATGAAGGACCGAGAGATCTCCTACGGACTGGTCGACCGCGCGGCCGCGGCCGGCTTCGACACCCTGCTCTTCACCGTCGACACACCGATCGCCGGCAACCGCATGCGGGACGCCCGCAACGGGTTCTCCATCCCTCC
>CAMNYG010000230.1 GCA_946570335.1 uncultured Dietzia sp.
CCCCGGTACCCGGGATCGCCTGCGAGTTGACGAAGTCGTACAGGACCTTGTCCACCCGGATTCCGCCGACGGTAATGCGATCGGACATCGATGCTCTCCTCTGGTCAGGGGATCGTTCTCGGGTTCGACTCTAATCGGCCGTCGTGACCGGTTCATATGGCTTTTCCGCACTGTGGAACGCGCTCGACGACGAGTAGAGTTCGTCACATGGGACAGCAGGGTGCGGCAGCTCCGACCGGTATCGACTTCATCAAGGGGCACGGCACCCTCAACGACTTCGTCATACTTCCGGATGACAACGCCGAACTCGATCTCGATGAGTCACTGGTACGAGCATTGTGCGATCGACGGGCAGGCGTCGGCGCGGACGGCGTCCTGCGTATCGCGACCGCGGGTGCCCTCGTTCGTCAGCGTGTGCTCGCCGACCTGCCCTCGGACGTCCACGAATCGGACTGGTTCATGGACTACCGGAACGCCGACGGCTCGATCGCGGAGATGTGTGGCAACGGGGTGAGGGTGTTCGCCCACGCACTGGTCGCGACGGGACGAGCCGAGCACGGGGTGGTCCGGGTCGGCACGCGTGCGGGCATCCGGCCGGCCACGATTCTGTCGAATGCAGGGCACCGCGCCGTTGTGCGGGTGGAGATGGGGGAGCCGGCGTTGCTCGGGGTCTCCTCGGTGCGGTGGGGCGAGCACACCTTCGCCGGAGTGGCGGTCGACATGGGCAACCCGCATCTGGCCTGCGTGGTCCCCGGCCTCGAGGACGACGCTCTGGCGAGACTGCCGGTCCACGAGCAGCCGGTGTATGACTCAGACTTCTTTCCCGACGGTGTCAATATCGAGGTCGCGACTCCCGTGGTCGACGGACGGGTGTCGATGCGGGTCCACGAGCGTGGTGCGGGCGAGACGATGTCCTGCGGCACTGGCATCGTCGCGACCGCGGTGGCCGCTCTGGCCGATTCCGGCCGGGCCACAGGCGAAGTCACCGTGGCCGTACCCGGAGGCGAGGTCGCGGTGCAGCTCAGCGACGGCGGTTCCACGCTGACCGGGCCGTCCGCGTTGGTCGCACACGGCATGTTCCGCCGCACCTAGCCACAGTCGACCGGGGATCGCCCGCTCGTTGTGCGCGGGCGTGACCGCGCCTTTTGTGAGATGATGGCTTTGAATGACTGATCAATTCGCGGCCACGGGTCGCCCACTCCACGACCTCGATCCCTCCATCGGCGAGCTGCAGCTCGAGGAACGCTCCTCGCTGCGTCGCGTTGGAGGGCTCTCCACCGAGCTCCAAGACGTCCATGACGCCGAGTACCGGCAGCTCCGGCTTGAACGCGTGGTGCTTGTGGGCGTCTGGACCGAAGGTTCGGCCGCGCAGGCGGACGCCGCGATGGCCGAGCTGGCCCAACTCGCGGAAACCGCCGGTTCCGAGGTGTGCGATGCCTTGATCCAGCGACGGGACAAGCCCGATGCATCGACCTATATCGGCTCCGGCAAGGTCAATGTCCTCAGGGACGTCATCGCCGCCACGGGCGCGGACACGGTTATCTGCGACGGTGAGTTGACCGGTGGTCAGCTCCTGGCATTGGAGAAGGCGGTGAACGTCAAGGTCATCGATCGCACTGCTCTGATCCTGGACATCTTCGCCCAGCACGCCACGAGCCGGGAGGGTAAGGCTCAGGTCTCCCTGGCGCAGATGGAGTACATGATGCCCCGGCTGCGAGGCTGGGGTGAGTCGCTGTCGCGCCAGGCCGGTGGTCGTGCCGGCAGCAACGGCGGGGTGGGCCTGCGTGGCCCTGGCGAGACCAAGATCGAGACGGACCGTCGCCGTATCCGGGAGCGGATGGCGAGGTTGCGTCGTGAGATCAAGGGGATGAAGCAGGCGCGCGACACCAAACGTCATCGTAGGCGGGCCACACCGGTGCCATCGATCGCGATCGCCGGGTACACGAACGCCGGCAAGTCGAGTCTGCTGAACAGGATCACCGGTGCCGGTGTGCTGGTGCAGGACGCGCTGTTCGCCACACTGGACCCCACCACCAGGCGGACCGACCTCCCCGATGGCCGGACGGTGGTCTTCACCGACACCGTGGGTTTCGTCCGGCATCTGCCCACCCAGCTCGTGGAGGCCTTCCGCTCCACTCTGGAAGAGGTCGTGGACTCCGAGCTCCTGCTCCATGTGGTGGACGGTTCCGATGCATTCCCGCTCCGACAGATCGAGTCGGTGCGGCGGGTGATCAACGAGGTTGTCGAAGAACAGAATGCCGAAAGGCCCCGCGAACTGGTGGTGATCAACAAGATCGACGTGGCCGATCCTCTGGTGCTGGCCGAGTTGCACCACGCAGTGCCCGACGGGGTGTTCGTCTCTGCAGCGACCGGAGAGGGGATCGACGGACTCCTGACGGCGATCATGGAGATCATCGCCTCCGGCGACACCGAGGTCACGCTCCGGATCCCCTATTCGCGCGGAGACATCGTCTCGCGGGTCCATACAGAGGGAGCGGTTCTCGATGAGACGCATTCGCAGGACGGCACCCGCATTCTGGTTCGGTTGCCGAAGTCGGTCGTGGGCGAACTGCACGATTTCGTGGACGACGGCATGCACGACGGCGCCGCCTGACCCCGGGAAACCGGAGCAGACGGCGCTCGTCGAACCGTGGGCGTCCCGAGCCCTCAGAGCCTGCGGAAGACCGTCACGACCTTGCCCAACACGGTGGCGTGCTCGCCCGGAATCGGGCTGAACGCCGGATTGTGGGGGAGAAGCCACACGCCGGTGTCGTCCTTACGGAAGGTCTTGACGGTCGCCTCACCGTCAATCATCGCTGCGACGATCTCCCCGTTGTCCGCTACGTTCTGCCGCCGGACCACCACATAGTCCCCGTCACAGATCGCGGCGTCGATCATCGACTCGCCCACGACCTTGAGCATGAACAACTCCCCGGAACCCACCAGGTCCGCCGGAAGCGGGAACACCTCCTCCACGGCCTGTTCCGCGAGAATCGGACCCCCGGCGGCGATACGTCCGAGCACGGGAACGTAGACGGGTTCCGCCGCTCCGACCGGACGGTCCTGCGCAGGTGTGGGCGCCCGTCGCGCCCTGGCCTTCTGCCCCGGTACACCGTGCACGTCGACCGCACGCGGCTTGTGGGGGTCGCGGGTCAGGAACCCCTTCTTCTCGAGTGCGCGCAGCTGATGGGCGACGGACGATGTGGACTGCAGTCCGACCGCGTCACCGATCTCCCGGATGCTCGGCGGGTACCCACGGTCCTTGACCGTGTCGTAGATGTGTAGCAACACGCTCTTCTGGCGCGGTGTGAGTGCCTCGAAGTCGTGCTTGGGCATCGTGGCGTCCTTTCAGCGAATGGGTGTTCGACGTCCGTCTATGCCTACACCCTAGACGGTGGACCGCCCCCGCGCCACACATCTGTTCGAAGGAATTTCGCCTCGGATGGTGACCGTGTCGGAGTCGCGTGATACAAACTAGGCAGTGTTCGAGTTCGAACATCGGTTGCGATACGCGGAAACAGGTGTGCGAATCGGTGTCGTACAATCTGTCGAGTAGGGAGTGGTCATGGTCGTTCAGGAACTGCAGTCTTCCCCCGCCTTCACGCCGCTGTGGACCGAGGCCTGCCCCGTGGGGCACGCTCACGGGGAGATGCGCGGGAACCGGCCGGGAATCCTCGACCCCGCCGTGCGTCCGGCCTCGGCGGGTGCGCAGAAGCGGCCGCCCACGCGTTCGGAGTTCGGACTGGTCGGAGTACCGCGAAGCGCGGAGCGGGTCCGTCCGGTGGCGTCGCCTCGC